>CATIYU010000090.1 GCA_949739085.1 uncultured Eubacteriales bacterium
AGCAATAAGCTGCCGGATGCCGCCCGCGCACAAGTCCACCAGGTTCCTCTGCTCCTCCAGGGTGAAGGCGCGGCCCTCTCCAGTGCCTTGCAATTCGATCAGCCCGCCTTCATCGTTCATGACACAGTTCAGGTCAACCATAGCGCCGCTGTCCTCCGCATAGCAGAGGTCCAGCAAAGCCTGATCCTGGACAATCCCCGCCGAAACAGCGGCCACATAGTGTTTCACAGGGTTTTCAGCCACCAGCCCCGCCTCTGCCAGCTTACGGCAGGCGATTGCCAGCGCCACGAACCCACCGGTAACGGAAGCGGTCCTAGTCCCGCCGTCCCCCTGGATCACATCGCAGTCCACAGTAACCGTCCTATCCCCCAGGGTTGTCAAATCCACCGCCGCCCGCAGGCTCCGGCCGATAAGCCGCTGGATTTCCGCCGACCTGGGGCTGAGCTTCAGCTTGCTCACATCCCTGCGGCTCCGCTCCCGGTTGGCCCGGGGGAGCATCGAATACTCCGCCGTCACCCAGCCGGTACCCTCCGGCACATGCCTGGGCGCGCCCTCCTCCACGCTGGCGCAGCAGAGGACTTTGGTTTTGCCGCACTCGATGAGGACGCTCCCCTCGGCGAAGTCCACAAAGTTTGTTGTTATTTTAATAGGGCGCAGTTCATTGCATTTTCTGCCGTCAATCCGTTCCATCCGCATCATCCTTTTCTTTTGTTTTTTCATCATCCACACCGGCGTTTTCCTCCACCCATTTGGTAGCAGCCCACAGGAGTGCGTCTTTTACCAGCAGGATTCCCCCCAGGACCATAAATAAAACGCCTTGCTCCCACTCTTCCAGCGCAAGCACCGCGCCGCCAATAAAGAACGCCGCCCCGGTCAAGGTCACCCGCAGCGCGGAAAATTGTTTTTCTGACATTTCCGAAACCTCATATCTTTCTCATTAAATCAGAGCTTCCACGTACTCCTTCGCGTCAAATTCCCGCAAATCCTTAATATCCTCGCCCAAGCCTACGAACTTCACCGGCACCTGCAATTCCCTGGCGATGGCGATGACAATGCCGCCCTTAGCGGTGCCGTCCAGCTTAGTAAGGATGATCCCGGTGCATCCGGAAATCTCCTGGAACTGCTTGGCCTGGATCAGCCCATTCTGCCCTGTGGTAGCATCCAGCACCAGCAAAATTTCCAGCGCCGCCTCCGGCATTTCCCGGCCAATGATTTTCCGCAGCTTCGCCAGCTCCGCCATCAGGTTTGCCTTATTGTGGAGCCGCCCGGCGGTGTCGCAGATGACAGCGTCCACGCTCCTGGCCCGTGCGGCTTGGAGGGCGTCAAAGAGTACCGCGCCGGGGTCAGCCCCTTCCTTTTGCCGGACGATTTCGCAGCGGGAGCGGTTGGCCCAGATTTCCAACTGGTCCGCCGCCGCCGCCCGGAAGGTATCCCCGGCGCAGAGCAGCACCCGCTTCCCCTGGAGCCGCAGCATGTTAGCCAATTTACCGATCGAGGTCGTTTTCCCCACCCCGTTGACGCCCACCACCAGCACCACGGAGGGTTTTGTGGACAGGTTAAGGGCCTGGTCGCCCACAGACAATTTTTCCGCCAGGATTTCTCTTAGGCAGGCCTTCACCGGCTCCTGGCCGGAGATTTTGTCCTCGATCATCCGCTGGCGCAGTTCCTTCACCGCTTCTCCGGAGGTCTCCATGCCCACGTCGGCAAGAATCAGCATTTCCTCCAGATCATCGAAGAACGCTTCATCGGCTTCGCTGATTGCGGAGCCAAACACGTCCCCCATATAGATTTTTTTTACTTTTTCCCAAAAGCCCATTTGCAGTTCCTTTCCTCGCGCCGTTGGCGCGAAAGATAAATTTTTTCCAGTAAAGTTGCACGCCAACGTGCAACTTCCCCCCCCAATGCACCCTAAGGTTGTAGCGAGCGTCACCTACCGAGACTTCGCGCGTCTGAACAAAAACGCTCAACAGGACTGATCCTCCTGGAAAAATCCCTCGCGCCGGTTGCAAACGGAGGTTCCTTGACAACTGAACCAAAACCAACTTCCGGCTATTTAATATTCAATTCCTCCGCCATGTCGTTCATATTGATAGCCAGCATCTTGCTCACGCCCTTCTCCTGCATGGTCACACCGTACAGGACGTCCGCTTCCTCCATCGTCCCCCGCCGGTGGGTAATGACGATGAACTGCGTCTTATCTGAAATCGACCGCATATACCGGGCCACCCGGACCACGTTCGCTTCATCCAAGGCGGCTTCCACCTCGTCCATCACGAAAAACGGCGTAGGATGCACCTTTAAAATAGCGAAATACAGGGCGATGGCCACAAACGCCTTCTCCCCGCCGGAGAGCAGAGAGAGGGTTTTCAGCGTCTTGCCCGGTGGCTGTACCTTGATCTCGATGCCGCACTCCAGAAGATCCGCGGGGTCCTCCAGCTCCAGGGTGGCCTGCCCGCCGCCGAAGAGGTCAAGGAAGGTCTCCTGGAAGGACGCGCTGATAAGCTGAAACTGCTGGTCGAAAATAGCGGTCATCTCCTTTGTGATCTCCCCGATGACGCCCAGCAGCTCGCCCTTGGCTTTCTCCACGTCGTCTCGCTGGCTGGTGAGGTAGGTGTAGCGCTGGTTGACCAGCTCAAACTGCTCGATAGCCCCCACGTTCACGCTGCCCAGACCGCTGATGTCCCGTTTCAGCTCACTGATGCGGCGGTTGGCCTTGGCGGCGCTCTCCAACTCTACGCGCTGCTCCATGGCGGCGGAGTGGCTGAGCTCATAGGTCTCCCAGAGCTTATCGAGGATCTGCTTCTCCTCCATGCCGCCGGTATTCAGCCTCTGTTCCAGGCGGCTGGCCTCCCGCTCAGCGTCCAGCAGCGCGTCGTTGCTGGATTTGAGCTGTGCCCCCATGGCCGTGCGCTCCTGCTCCAGCAGGAGTTTGGCCTCCTGGAGCTGGTGGAGGCGGTCCTGGGCGCCCTTGGCCCGCAGGCGGAGGGCCGCCGCCGTTTCCGTGCGTCCGGCGGCCTCCCGCTCCGCCTCTCCAATGGCGGCGCGGTACTCCTCTATGCGCCGCAGCCGCTGGTCCCGGTCTCCGGCCAGGTCCCGCTCCGTCTGCTCCAGCCGGGCCAAACTCTCCTCCGCGCCGGTCCGGGTGGCCCGCAGCTCCGCCAGGCGCTCCTTGCGCTCCGACATCTCGCCGCTCAGCTGGTTGGAGTACGCCTGCAAATCCGACTGGCCCGCCAGCTTTTCCCGGGCCTCCCGCCGGAGGGAGGCGGCCTCCAGGTCCCTGGCCTCCACCTCCGCCAGGACCGTCCGCTGCCGCTCCCGGCTGTCCTGGACGCGGGCGGCCAGGGCGTCCCGTTCGCCCTCCAGGTTCTCCACGTTAGTCCGCGCACCGTCCAGCAGCACGCCGTACTGCCGGACCTCGCCTTGCAGCTTTAAAACCGTGTCCTCAGCGGCCCGGCGCTGGCTTTCCGCCACCTGCAATTCGTACTGGGCGGCCTTCAGCTCCCGGACAGCCTCCTCCCAGTCCCGCTGGGCGTCCGCAAGCTTTTTGGACAGGGCGCTCCGCCGGGCCCGGAGGTTCTCCAGCTCGTTGGCCCGGGAGAGGACCCCCGCGCTCTTGGAGACGCTGCCGCCGGTCATGGACCCGCCCCGGTTGATGACCTGCCCGTCCAGGGTGACAATGCGGAAGCGGTGCTGGTATTTCCGCGCCATGGCGATGCCGCAGTCCAAGTCCTCCACCACCACCGTGCGGCCCAGGAGGTTTTGGAAAATATGGGTATATTGGGGGTCAAAGGACACCAGCCTGGAGGCCACGCCCACGAACCCGTACTCCTCCTCCACGCCCCGCTCCCTCAGCTCATCGCCCCGGATGGCGGTGAGGGGCAGGAAGGTAGCCCGGCCGCCGTCCCGCTGCTTGAGGTAGGCGATGGCCCCTTTGGCGTCCTCCTCCCGGTCCACCACAATGTTCTGCATCCCGGCCCCCAGGGCGGTCTCCATAGCCACAGCGTAGTTCCCGTCCGTCTTCATAAGGTTGGCCACCGGTCCGCGGACGCCCCGCAGGGCGTTTCGCTCCGCGGCCTGCATCACCACCCGCACCGCCTTGCTGAACCCCTCGTACTCCTTCTCCATCTCCGCCAGGAGGCGGATGCGGGAGTCCAGGTTGTTCTGCTCCATAGCCAGCTGGACCTTGACCTCGCTGGTCTCCTTCTCCCGCTTCTCCCGGCTCTCCATGCGCAGGGTATGGCCCTGGATGACGTTTTTGACGGCCCCGGCCTCCTCCTCCGCGTCCTCCAGGGACCGGCGGACGAACTGGACCTCCTCCTCCTTGTTCTTCAGCTGGCTCCGGGCGGCCTCCAACTCTTGGGCGATGGCCTGCTGCCGCTCCGTCATCTGCTCCAGCCCCGCGCTGAGGGCGCTGAGCCGCTCCCGGCCCCTTGCCGCCGCATCCCCGGCCAGGGTCTCCCTAGCCTGTAGGGCGCGGATCTCGTCTCCGGCGCTTCCCGCGCTGGCGGCGGCGGCCTGGACCTTCTCCCGCAGCTGGTCCAGCTCTCGCTCCAGGGCGGCGGTCTGGTCCCCGATCTCCGCCAGACGGGCCCGCTGGTCCCCGATTTCCTTCTGAGCGGTCTGGCTGCGGCCGTCCTGACGGGTCAGCTCCTCCTCGATCTCCCCGATGGACTCCCGTTTGTGCTGGATATCCGTCTCCAGCAGGGCGGCGGCGCTCTCCTCGTCCCTGGCCTGGGACTCCAGGCCCCCCATCTCTTGCCGGACCCGCTCCTGTTCGGTGTCGTTGTCCTGCATCCGCTGGGAGAAGCGGTCGTTCTCCTCATAGAGGGCGTCCAGCTGCTCTTTGGCGGTCTGCTGCCGCTCCCGTGCGGCGGCGTACTCCGCCTGCAAACGGCTCTTGGCGGTTTTGATCTCCTCCAGCCGCTCCATCCAGACGGAAATTTCCAGTACGCGCAGTTCATCCCGCAGCAGCAGGTACCGCCTGGCCTTCTCCGCCTGGTCCCGCAGAGGGGTTACCTGTAGTTCCAGCTCGCTAATTTTGTCGTTGACGCGCACCAGGTTTTCCTCTGTGCGCTGGAGCTTCCGCTGGGACTCCTCCTTGCGGTGGCGGTACTTGGAGATGCCCGCCGCCTCCTCAAAGACCTCCCGGCGGTCCGCGCTGCGCTGGGAGAGGATCTCGTCGATCCGGCCCTGGCCGATGATGGAGTACCCCTCCCGGCCCAGACCCGTATCCATGAAGAGCTCGTTGATGTCCCGCAGGCGGACGGCCTGCTTATTAATATAGTATTCGCTCTCCCCGCTGCGGTAATACCGGCGGGTGACCATAATTTCGCTGCTGTCCACGGCGGGGAACATTTGGCCGCTGTTGTCCAGGACCAGGGTCACCTGGGCGAAGCCCACGGCGCCCCGCTTCTCGGTGCCGCCGAAAATAACATCCTCCATCTTGGCGCCCCGGAGGCTTCTGGCGGACTGCTCCCCCATAACCCAGCAGATGGCGTCGGAGATATTGCTCTTGCCGGAGCCGTTAGGCCCCACAATGGCGGTGATGTCCTCGCCAAAGTTCAGTACAGTTTTATCCGGGAAGGACTTGAATCCCTGGATCTCCAATGCTTTTAGGTACACGCCACCGCCCCTTTCCGCTCTAAATTTGTGCCGCCGCCTGTACTGCGGGGCCCTGGTATAGCATTCCATTTTACCACACCCATTTTTCTTTTGCAAGTTTGAAGTTGGCCCGTTCGCCGCAGAGGCCCGCGTCCAAGATTTTGGGGAAGGTTGACGCCCCCCGCCATGCAAAGATATTGACACCCGGAAGGAAGGTGGTATAATATGGTGGTACCAGTATAGCTTCTCAATGCGGAGTGCGCCGGCCAGAAGCTGGCGCGGCGGAATGGAGCGCGAGATGAACATGGAGCAAAACGAGGCTGGGAAGAAAAAGGGGTTCCCGCTCTTCTTTTCCATCATTTTGGTCTTTTGCATTCTGGGGGCGGTGGTGTTCTCCGTGGCGGGGAAAATTTCCCGGGAGATGTCCGCCTCCGCCATCCAAAACCTTAGCGAGAGCCTGGATCTCATCCAGTGTACTATAGAGGCAATTCTGAAAAACGAGGCGGAATTCCAAACCATGATCGCCCAGGAGGTGGCCGCGGCGGCGGACCCGGCGGAGTACGTGCGCTCCTACGAGCGCAGCGGCACCATGGTAAAGGTCTCCCTGGTCCTCTCCGGGGAGCAGGCGGGCGTCTCCAATACTGGGGGCGCTTTCTCTCCGGCGGATCTGGACTTCTCCGCCGGCGGCACGGTGGACGGTCTGCCAGTGTCCCAGTCCTACCTCAACTACATGGGCACCTGGGCCTACACCATCCAGTGCCCTGTGGAGCAGGAAGGCCGCTTCCTGGGGACGCTGTACGTGGAATACGTGTACGACTCCCTGGATAAATCCCTTCCCGACGGCTTCTACAACAAGCAGGCCATGCTCTATATCATGGACGCAGTCAGCGAGCGGTTCGTCCTCAAGCCCAAGGGTATGGGGGCCCGCTCCGCCGGACATATCAACTTAGAGGACTTCTACCGGGCCAACAGCATCGACGACCCCGCCCTGCGGGAGGATGTGTCCCAGTGCCTGAGAGAGGGCCGCCATATTCTTTTCTACCACGACATCCGGAAAAACAGCGCCCTCGCCTACATGT
Organism: uncultured Eubacteriales bacterium; assembly: GCA_949739085.1. The sequence continues at coordinate 6,681 of CATIYU010000090.1, forward strand.
GGCCCGTCAACGGCGGCACCATCTTCCTGGTGGGCTACGTGCCTGTGGAGGCCATTCAGCAGGAGGGCCGGGCTGTCAACCAGAATATTCTGATTGTGGTGCTGGTTATGCTGGTGGCCTTTTTCCTCTGCTGCGCCCTCTACTATATCAGCCAGCGCCAGCAGAGCCGGATCCGCCGGGAACGGGAGGCGGAGCGGGAGCTCCACAGCAGGCAGCTGTCCGAGGCCCTTCAAGCCGCCCAGATCGCCAGCAGCTCCAAGACCACGTTCCTCTCCAACATGTCCCACGACATCCGCACTCCCATGAACGCGGTGCTGGGCTTCACCGCCCTGCTGGCCAGGGACGCGGAGAATCCGGTCAAGGTCCGGGAGTACACGAAAAAAATCACGGCCTCCGGCCAGCACCTCCTCAGCCTCATTAACGACGTTCTGGACGTCTCCAAGATCGAGAGCGGCAAGGTGGTGCTCACGTTTGAAAAATTCTCCCTCAACGACGTCATCTCCTCTGTGGACGCCATCATCCTGCCCATGGCCAAGGCCAAAAACCAGCGGTTCCAGGTGTTGGTGGAGGGCGTGCGTCACGAGTACCTGATGGGGGACGAGACGCGGGTGAACCAGGTGCTGCTCAACCTCCTCTCGAACGCCGTGAAGTACACCCCCGAGGGCGGCAGCATCTGGCTGCGCATCACGGGGCTTAAGCAGCGTTCCAGTCAGTTCGAGCGCATACGCGTGGAGGTGGAGGACAACGGCTATGGCATGACGCCGGAGTTCCTGGAGACTGTCTTCGACGCTTTCACCCGCGCGGAAAACAGCACCACCAACAAGGTCCAGGGTACGGGCTTGGGCATGGCCATCACCAAGAGCATTGTAGAGCTCATGGGCGGCGCTATCGAGGTCTCCAGCCAGGTGGACAAGGGAAGCCTTTTCCGGGTGGAGTGGGAGTTCCGCATCCCCGAGGACCAGGCGGACCGGCAGTTCTGGGCGAGAAACGGCGTGGAGCGCATTTTGGCGGCGGGCCAGGGTGAATCCCTGGAAAATATCTGTCTTCTCCTTCAGGACGCGGGGGCCTCTGTGGAGACCGCCGCCAGTCCGGAGGAAGCGGCGGCCCTGGCCCAGGAGGGGCGCTTCCAGCTGGCCCTTGTGGACTGGGACGCCCCCGGCTTCGGTGACTGCGCCGCCCTGCGGGAGGCCATGGGGCCCGGGGCTCTGATCGTGCTGTTGGTGTCGCCCGGCGCGGAAGGCGTTGGCAGGGCCCTCTCCGCAGCAGGCGCGGAACTCCTTCTCAAACCCTTTTTCGTCTCCGCGCTCCAGGAAAAGATCCGGGAGCGCGGGACGGCGGCTCCAGCGCCGGAGGAACCCGGCGGCAGCACCCTGGAGGGCCTGCGCTTCCTGGCGGCGGAGGACAACGAGATCAACGCTGAAATCCTGACGGAACTGCTGGAGATGGAGGGCGCTCTCTGCGAGGTGGTGGAGAACGGGCAGCTGGCCCTGGAGCGCTTTGCCGGCTCGGCGGCCAACCAGTTTGACGCTATCCTCATGGACGTACAGATGCCGGTAATGAACGGCTACGAGGCCACCCGGGCCATCCGGGCCCTGGACCGGCCCGACGCCGGAACCATCCCCATCATCGCCATGACCGCCAACGCCTTTTCCGAGGACGAGAAGGCGGCTCTGGAGGCGGGGATGAACGCCCATGTGGCAAAGCCTATCAACATTGAGATGATGAAAAAAACTATCCAACAATACGCGAAAGGACGGAATTAGGGTATGAATCGACCTGTCAGGCGGCTGGCGGCCCTTCTTTTGGCGGTCGCGGCTCTTCTCGTCCCGGCCTCCTGCGGCGGCCAGGGCGTGCTGGATAAAAACCTCATCACGCGGGATACGGACAACGACCGGATCGTAAACTTCTACACCCCCATGGAGAAGACCGACCCGGACGCTGAGAACGTGGCCAGAAACGCCTCAGAGCTGACCGTCAGAATGGCGGAGGAGCAGCTGGGCGTTACTGTGGCCTACCGGACCTATACAGCGGAGACCTACCAGGACAAGACCTACGACGAGGTGGCCCTGGACCGGGTACGCAACAACGTGGACGACGTGTACCTGCTCAACCCGGACGCCATTCTGGCCCTGGGTGCAGAGGGGGCGCTGATGGACCTGTCCGGCCTATCCTGCGCGGAGAACTTGCGGGAGGTGGTGAAGGCTGCCAACACTGTGGACGGCAAGCTGGTGGCCATCCCCCAGGAGGTGGTGGCCTACGGCCTCTTTGTCAACAAGGACATGTTTGACCAGTGCGGCCTGTCCCTGCCGGAGACGCCGGAGGAGTTTCTGGAGTGCTGCCGGGTGTTCAAGGAAAACGGCGTGGAGACCCCCGTAGGGGCCAACCGCTGGTGGCTGGAGACCTTTGTGCTGGCCCAGGCCTACGCGGACCTCTACAACGGCGGGAACGCGGAGGCGGAGATCGCCGCCCTCAACAGCGGGGAGCGCAAATATAGCGACTACATGCGCTCCGGGTTCGCGTTTTTGCAGGAGATGATCGACAAGGGCTATATCGACCCGGAAAAAGCCCTTGTCAGCGAGGCCATTGAGGCGGAGGGCCTGGACTTTCTGGCCCAGAAAACCCCTATCGTCATGGCCTACTGGGGCGCGGCCAACACGGAGACCGCCTACGGCGCACCGGACTTCAACATGGTGGTCATCGGCTTCCCCAGCAGCCGGGGCCAGATGCCCGTCATGTCCATGACTGGCATGGCCATCGGCGCGGAGGCGGAGCACGCTGAGGACGCCCTAAAGGCCCTGGACGTCATGCTCTCCGACGAGGCCCTCCAGATGTACGCGGAGACCAACAAGGTTATCTCCCCGTCCAAGAACGTGGAGGTGGAGTGCGTGGATTCCCTCAAGCCCCTCCGGGCGAGAATTGACGAGGGCGTCTTCGTCCTGGGTTCCAACGCCAGCATGAAGGTGGAGCAGTGGGGCAACACCTGCCTGATTGTGCGCAAGCTTTTAGGCGGCGCCACAGTGGAGGAGTGCATGGCGGAGTTCGACCGTCTACAGGAGGAGTCACTGAACCGTTAAGGGCAGGCGGCCCAGCGCGTATGCCGGGCCGTCGCTTTTTTAGAAAAAGGGGGAATGTTTCCATGGCGCAAACAGGTACCCGGGGCTGGAAGGCCGGGGAGGTGGGCATCCTGACCTTCCACTGTTCCGACAACTTTGGCGCGATGCTGCAAGCCTACGGCCTTAAGCAGTGCCTACGTTCCAACGGGGTGGCGGCGGATATCGTCCGCTACGAACCCCCTTTTCTCACAGGCCGCCACTGGCTGATCCCATACGTCCCTCTGCTTGGGCTGAAAGGACGCCTGTGGGGCCTGAGCAACCTGTGGTTTGGCTTTTTGCGCAACCTGCGGACAAAAGAGGAATTTACCCGCAGGCGGAAGAACATGGACCGGTTCCGGAAAACCTACCTGCTGGAGGAGGGCCAGCCCAGGACCCTGTTCCTCCCCGGCCTTCGCAAGCTCCCCTACCGCCGCTACATCGTGGGCAGCGACCAGATCTGGAACCCGGAGATCACCTGCGGCCTGCGCAAAGCCTACTTCGGGGCCTTTCCTGGCCACCAGAAGGAGCGGGTGGCGGCCTACGCCGCCAGCTTCGGGGGCGCGTCCCTCCCCGCCAAATACGACCGGGAATTCCAGGCCCTGCTCCAGAACCTGGATGCGGTGTCCCTCCGGGAGGCCGGCGCGGTCCCCTACGTCCAGCAGTTTTTCCCCGGGAAGGTGGAAGCGGTGCTGGACCCTGTATTTTTTCTCGGAAAAGAGGAGTGGACAAAGGTGGAGCGGGCCCCGGACCGGGAGCCGTATATCCTCTTCTACGCCACGGAGCAGAACCTGCGGATGGCCGCCTATGTCCAGGCCCTCTCCCAGAGGACGGGGCTGGCGGTGGTGGAGCTACAGGCCGCGGGGGCAGCGGACTCCCCCGCCCTGGACGCGGCGGCGGGTCCGGCGGAATTTTTGGGCTACGTCCACCACGCGTCTTACGTTGTCACCAACTCCTTCCACGCCGCCGCCTTCTCCATCATCTTTGAAAAACAGTTTCTTATCTTTGCCCACAGCCGGGTCAACGAGCGGCTGGCATCGGTGCTGGCCCTCCACGCTCTGGAGGACCGCCTCTGCCGGGAAGGCGCCAGCGGGGAGATTGACGCCCCCATCCACTGGCCGGCAGTCCGGGAACGGACGGCGGCGGGGGTGGCGTCGTCCCAGACGTTCCTTCTAAAAAACGCTGTGGGGGAGACGGAATGAAGCTGTATCAGAAAAAAGCGCAGTGCTGCGGCTGCGGCGCATGCCGGGACGCCTGCCCGGCGGACGCCATCCAGATGGTCCAGGACCGGGAGGGGTTCTGGTACCCCCAGGTAGATGAGGGGGCGTGCGTCCAGTGCGGCCGCTGCCGGGCGGTGTGCCCCATGGACAAGGCCGTCCCGGCGGGAACCCATCTGTATTTCGGGGCCCGGGTCAAGGAGGACGCCGTCCGGTACGCCAGCTCCTCCGGCGGGGTGTTCCCGTTGCTGGCGGACTATGTCCTCCAGCGGCAGGGTGCGGTGTTCGGCGCGGCCTGGGGGGAGCATATGGAGGTCCTGCACAAGGAGGCCCGGACCTCTGAGGAGCTGGAGGGTCTGAAGCGGACGAAGTACGTCCAGAGCCGCCTGGAGGGGGTCTACCGCCGCATTGAGGCGCTGCTGCGGGAGGATAAATGGGTCCTCTTCTGCGGCACGCCCTGCCAGGCCCACGCCCTGCGGCTGTTCCTCGGGAAGCCCCGCCCCAAGCTGCTCACGGCGGATCTGGTGTGCTACGGCGCGCCGTCCCCGGGGGTCTGGGAGGACTATGTGCGGCTGCTGGAGCGCAGGCACGGTGGGCGGCTCACCGCCTTCTCTTTCCGGGACAAGCGGAACCGGGACAGCGGCCACACCCACGCCTATGTGTGCGGCGGCAGGGAGTTCGCCGGGCCCCTGAGCGCCAGCCCCTACTGTGGGATGTACTTTGCCAACTGCATAATCCGCCCCTCCTGCCACGCCTGCCCCTACTGCACGATCAACCGGGGGAGCGACTTCACTCTGGGGGACTTCTGGGGGATTGAAAAGCTCCGGCCGGACGACGGCATGGGTCACTCCCTGGTGATGCTCCACACGGAGAAGGCCCGGGAGGTCTGGGCGGAGGTCCGGGATGGGCTGGACTGGTTCCCCTGCGAACAGGAGGACCTGCTCCAGCCCCGGCTGCTGGGTCCCACTTCCACCGCCAGGAGCCGGGGGCTGATTATGGCCCTGCGGCGGATTCTGCCGGGGGCGGTATGGTTCCTGCTGTTTGAAAAGGCCCGAGCCCTCTCAGGGCTGTTGCGGCATATACGGGGAAAGTGAGGCGGACTATGAACATATGGGAATACTTGCGGAATCAGGAGTGGGCGCTCTACAAACGTCTGCGCCGCCTCCGGCTGAGGACCAAGGACTTCACCATCATCGCCTCCAACTGCACCGGCACCATCATGTACCACGACCTGGGGCTCCCCTACCGGACGCCTACGGTGAACCTCACCATCCCTATGCCGGACCTGGTGAAAATGGCTGGGAACCTTCGGTGGTACATGGACCAGGAGCTGGTGGAGCGCGCACCCCTTGAGGGCGAGAGCTGTCCCACCGCCCTCTTGGGGGATATTCGGGTCAACTTCGTCCACTACAGCTCCTTCGCGGAGGCGGCGGAGAAGTGGAACGCGCGGAAAAAGCGGATTTGCTGGGACCGCCTTATCCTGGTTGGCGCGGAGAGAGATGACTGCGGCTACGAGGTGCTGCAAGCCTTTGACAGCCTCCCCTGGCCCAATAAGGTGGTGCTTACCCATGTGGACTACCCGGAGTTCCCCTCGGCTTTTCACATCCCGGGGTTCGAGGACCAGCCGGAGCTGGGCATGGTGCTAGCCTATAAGCCCCAGCCGCTGAAGAGGCGGTATAGGGACGGTTTCGACTACGTGACATTCCTCAATCAGTCGGTCCGCACGGACCCGGAAGGAGGGCGGGCAGATGAAGCGGGAGCCCTATAGGCGGGGCGTGGTGTCGGTGGTGACCCCGGTGTACAACGGCGAACACCATCTGGCGAAGATGCTGGACGCGGTGCTGGCCCAGAGCTGGCCCGGCGTAGAGATGATTTTGGTGGACGACGGCTCCACCGACGCCACGCTCCAGGTGGCGGAGGGCTACCGGGAGAAATTTGCCGCCAGAGGGTACGAATACCATGTGGTGGCGGGGGCGCACAAAAACGCCGCCGCCGCCATCAACCGGGGCCTCCCCTTTGTTACCGGGGAGTACCTGATCTGGCCGGACAGCGACGACGTTTTAGAGCCGAAATCCGTGGAGAGGCGGGTAACGTTTCTGGAGGAACACCCCGCGTATCAGTGCGTCCGGTCCCTCTCCTACTACTTCGACGGGGAGACCGGCGAGCCCCGGCCATCCGACGAACAGCTGGGGGATTTATCCAAAGAGGACCTGTTCTGGGACGTTCTGGAGGTAAAAACCTTTGTCTGCTGCGGGTGCTACATGCTGCGGACCGCCCCCTTTTTCGCCATCTACCCGGACCGGCGGATTCCCGAGTACGGCGTGGGGCAGAACTTCCAGATGCTGCTGCCCGTTCTGTACCGCCACAAGTGCCCCACCATCCGGGAGACGCTCTACGGCGTCTCCATCCGGCCGGGAAGCCACTCCCGCACGCCGCTGACCCAGGAGCAGGAGGAGAAAAAATACGCGGACTACGAGCGCCTGGTAGACGACGTCGCCGCCCTCTGCGGCATGGAGGGCCCGGCGGAGCTGCGCCGCATCGCCCGCTGGAAGGCGGAGCGGCGGTACCGGATCTCCCTGAAATCCCGCCGCTGGCGGGAAGCGCTGAGGGCGCTGGGCCAGCTGCGGCGGCTGGGGGGCGTCCGGACCGGGGAGGCGGCGAAGGAGTTCGTCTGGGCGCTCTTCCGCAACACCTGGGTTTGGCGGAAGCTGTACCCCCTCTACCGGCGGTTTTTCCACGAGAGGTAGCCGTGCCACACGCGGGCCAGCACCCCGGCGGCAAAGTACCAGCGCAGCTGGATAAGCCAGACCAGCGTCTTTCTCACCCAGTGACCGGTGGAGAGGTTATACCTCATAGCGGCGCGGTACAGCCCGTTCTCCCGCAGGTCGCGGCAGACCTGCCGTTTTTCGCCGCCGGAGCCGGGATTTTCCGGGCAGAAGACCGCCCAAACCATGGTATAGCTCAAATTCTCCAGGGCGTAGGAGTAAAAATCCCGTTCCAGGAGCGCGAACATCCCGCTGGCCTCCAGGGCGTCCCGGAGCCGCTCCAACAGCCTTACAAGGTTATAAGGGAGCTTGGGGTTAAATCGGTGGGAGGAGGAATCCAGGTGGATGTTGTAGTAATAGACCGGCGCGGGGATGTACGTGCAGCGCTCCACGCGGGTCAGGAATTCCACGTTGAAGAGCTTGTCCTCCCCGTAGAACAGCTCGGGGGAGAACCGGACGCCGCGGCGGTCCAGCAGCGCCCGCCGGTACGCCTTGGCGCAAGGGGAGACGAAATTCAGGTTTCCCCCCTCCGCCAGCTGTAGCCGCACAATGAGACTGCGCAGCAGCTCCGGCACGTCCTCCCGGCCGAAGCGCCGGGCCGCCGGGACCGGGGCCGCCTCCAGCTCCTCCTCCGTGCGGGCGAAGTCGAAGAGCAGCAGGTCCTGGGCCTCCTCCCGGGCGATGAGGCCCAGAAAATCCGGGGAGATCTTGTCGTCGGCGTCCACAAACACCACCCACTCCCCCTGGCAGACCTCAATCCCCCGGTTGCGGGCGGCGGACGCCCCGCCGTTCTCCTGGGAGATGAGCCGGATTCGGCTGTCCCGGGCGGCGTACTCCTTACAGATGTCCAAGCTTTTATCGGCAGAGCCATCGTTGACCAAAATGAGCTCAAAATCCTGATAGGCCGAGCGCAGCACCGAGTCCAGGCACCCGCGCAGGTACCGCTCCACATTGTAGACGGGGATTACGACAGAGATCATGGCGCCTCTCCTTTATGCGTTATCACCTGATAGTATAATATGGGCGGGATTAAAAAGCAACTTATTTAAGGCAGGAGGACCGGGACATGTTTACTTTTATCGTCATGTGCTACCAGCAGGCGGACGTGGTACGGCTGGCCCTGGAGAGCGTCAAGTACCAGATCCAGCGCTACGGTCAGGGCCGGACCTTCCAGCTCGTCGCGGCTGACGACGGCTCCACCGACGCCAGCCGGGAGGTCATCCGAAGTTGGGCGGAGGAGAACCGGGACCTGTTCGCCAAGGTTGACCTGCTGTTCCGGGCGGAAAACGTGGGCATCTGCCGGAACTATGTGGACGCGCTGCGGGCGGTGGAGGGAGAGCAATTTGTGAAGGTGGACGGCGACGACCTGCTGGCCCCCTACAATGTATTTGAGCTCACGGACCTGCTCTCGGAGTACGACATGGTTTACCCCGCCTTTCTCAAGTTCTCCGGCCCCGGGGAGCTGGTCAGGGGCTACGGCGTCTATCTGGAGGTTGTGCTGCAAGAGTTCATCAAGGGGAAGACCCTGTGCCGGGCGGTGAAGCTGGGGTGCCCGGTGGCGGGTACGGCCATCTACCGGAAGTCCCTCCTAACAGAGGAGGTCTTCGACTTCATCCTTCAATTCCGGACGGTCAACGACCGGGCCCGTTTCCAAAAACTTCTCACAGGGAGCAGGGACCTCAAAACCCGCTATGTCAACCGTCCCGTGATTCTCTACCGGGTGTCCCCCACCTCCATCTCCAACTTCAACAGCCCCAACCGGCTCCTGCACAACCGGGAGATCGGCCAGCTGTGCCGGGTCCAGCGGGCGGAGGAGCGCTCCCCGCTGTTCCGGCTTCTGCTGCTGGCCCAGGAGAAGTCCGCCGCCTTCCGGACGAGCCCCAGCCCTCTGGTGCGGTTCCTGCGGTTTTTCTCCCCCTACTTCGCCATCATGCTCTGGCTGTACGGAACCCACTTTTTTACTATCCGGCGCATGGAGCGGGAGCTGGTGGACCGGCATTGGCGGGACTGCGGGGCCCACTACCAGAAAATCGCGGAGGCCGCCGGGCATTTCCCTGGGGCATAGGGGAGAAAAAAGTGGAAAATCCTCCCAAAATAGTGTAGAATAGGCCAACTACACCACAAGGAGGAAACGCATATGCGCGTGCGACGGCTGACTGCCGGGCGGATTACCGCCTACACAAAGAGCCTGTATTCAGAGGAGCGGGCCCCAGCTACGGTGGAGAAGTACCGCCGGGATATCGCCGCCTTCGCCGGTTGGCTGGCGGAGCGTCCGGTAACCAAGGAGCTGGCGGCCCCGTGGAAAAACCACCTGCTGGCGGAGGGCCTCTCCCCCGCCACGGTTAACGCCAAGCTCTCCGCGGTCAACGGCCTGCTGGGATTTCTGGGCTGGGGGGAGTGCCGGGTCAAGTTTCTGCGGATCCAGCGCCAGCTCTTCCGCGAGAAGGCGCTGAACCGCAGGGAGTACGAGCGGCTGGTGGAGACGGCGCGGAGGCTGGGCCGGGGCCGCTTGGCGCTTCTGATGGAGGCCATCTGCTCCACGGGCATCCGGGTCAGCGAGGTGCGCTACCTCACAGTGGAGGCCGCCCGGACGGGGCAGGCGGTCATCCGCCTGAAGGGGAAGATCCGGACCATTCTCCTCTCCCGCAAGCTGTGCGTGAAGCTGCTGAAATACGCGCAGAAAACAAAAACCGCCTCCGGCGAGATTTTCCTCACCAAAAACGGGAACAGCCTGTCCAGGAAACAGATCTGGCAGGAGATGAAGTCGCTGTGCGCCCGGGCGGGGGTGGAGCCGTCCAAGGTTTTTCCCCACAACCTGCGCCATCTCTTCGCCACAATTTTCTACCAGGTCAGCCGGGATCTGGTAAAGCTGGCGGACACGCTGGGCCACTCCTCTGTGGAGACCACCCGGCTGTACTTGCTGGCCAGCGTGTCGGAGCACGTAAAATACCTGGAACGGCTTCGGCTTGTGCAATAGCGACAAAATATGTGATTTGCCTGCTATCATTTTATTCTATAACATTATACAAGGCTTCACGGGAAAATGCAATAGGCAATCTGACAGAATATGTGATTTGCCTGCTATTGCTTATTTTCTATATTATACTGAGCCTCAGTGGAAAATGCAACAGGAAAATTGCGTGGATTCTGCCGTAGATAATGCGAAAAAACGCGTGCACAACCAGAGCCGTTCAGGAAAACTTTTTGTACGGCTCTCTGCAATTTTGCCTATTTTACGTTTTTGTGATAAAATCCGGCGAACGAACGCCGTACCGCCCGCCCGCGCCGTGCCGCCACAAATCACATATTCTGTCCACAGTTGGAAACACCGGTGGAAAAATGGCAGGGGAGGGTCCTGCCCACAGGCGTTTCTATGGCAGTCTTTGTAAGTGCGCCGGCGGTGTGGAGACCGGCGGGAAAGCGGGAGGATATGGAGGTTTTATTAATTGGTACCGGCCGGCTGGCGGAGGCTCTGATCAACAGACTGAACAAGAGCGGCGACCGGGTCTATCTGCTCACCGGTCAGAGAGAGAACCGGCCCCTGCGGCAGCGCGTCTTTGAGAAATACAACTTCGCTTACGACGACGACAGCGTAAAAGACATTTTTGACAGCATCAAACCGGATATCACCATCTTCACCGGCGCCTGGGACAGCCATTTTGACTGGGAGCGGGCCCGGCAGGAGTCTGTGCGGTACACGGCGGCCCTTATCAACATTCTGACCGCCTACTCTATGATGGGCAAGGGGCGGTTTATCTACTTCTCCTCTCAGGAGGTCTTCACCGGCTCCTTCCCCCAGAACCTGCTGGAATCCTGGAAGACGTCGCCAAAGGGGTTCCGCAGCATGGCCATCGCCCAGGGGGAGGAGATCTGCGCCAACTACCGCCAAAATCAGGGACTGGAAATCCGTATTCTGCGCCTGGACCACCTCTACTGCGTGCCGGAAAAGGGCCGTCCGGGCCTGGACCCCTGCTGCGCCATGTGCCTGGAGGCCCTTAAGAGCGGAAAGATCTTCGCCAGCGACCGGGACGTATTCTCCATGCTGTTCGTCAAGGACGCCGTGGAGCTGGCCCATAAGGCCATTACCGCTCCCGAGCTGGAGCAGTCTACGTACCACATCTCCTCCATGGAGGAGATCAATGGCCTCCAGCTGGCCCAGTTGATCCAGGAGGCCATGGGCGGCGGCATTGAGCTGGTAGACGAGTCGGTGGGCGACTACCACCGGGTTCTCCTGAACGGCTCCGCCTTCGCCAACGAGCTGGGGCAGAAGATTTTTACCCACTATCCCGAGGGGGTCAAGCAGGTCGCCCAGTATATGAAGCGGCACAGGGAGTCGTTCATCCGGGCGGAGGACGCGGGGGGAAGCCGTCTGGCCAGATTCCTCCACCGGACCCGGGTCCTGATCGCCGCCTTAGTGCCCTACGTGGAAAATCTCATCTGTTTTGTTGCCGTCTTTTTCCTGAACCATATCACCGCGGGCAACGGCTTTTTCGACCGGCTGGATTTTTTCCTGCTGTACGTGCTGCTGTTCGCCGTGACCCTTGGCCAACGCCAGGCGGTGCTGTCCAGCCTTCTGGCCTCGGCGGGGTACTGCCTCCAGCAGATGTATACCCGCAGCGGTTTTGAGGTGCTTCTGGACTACAATACCTACGTCTGGATGGCCCAGCTTTTCATTGTAGGCATGGTCGTGGGCTACATAAAGGACCAGCTGCACACGGTCAAGCAGGAGAGCCGGGACCAGATCGCCTACCTGGAAGGCCGTCTCAGCGACATCGCGGAGATCAACGACAGCAACGTGCGGATGAAGGAAAATTTCGAGGCCCAGCTGGTAAACCAGAAGGACAGTTTGGGTAAGATCTACGACATCACCTCCAGCCTGGAGCGGCAGGCCCCGGAGGAGGTGCTCTTTACCGCTGTACGGATGCTCTCCCAGCTGATGGACTGCGGCGGCGCGGCCATCTACACTGTGGCCAACCGCAGCTACGCCCGCCTGTTCTCCTCCACCTCCCCGGAGGCCCGGAGTCTGGGGAACTCCATTGAGTATACCGCCATGACGGAGATGTATAACGAGCTGAAGGAGCGGCGGGTGTTCATCAACAAGACCATGCAGGATCAGCTGCCGCTGATGGCCAGCGCTGTGTACAGCGAGGACGGCATAGAGCTGATTTTTATGCTCTGGGGCATCCCCTGGCAGCGCATGACCATGGCGGAGGCCAACCGTCTGGCGGTGATTGGGCAGATGGTACAGACCGCCGTGGTGCGGGCCAACCAGTACCTGGACGCCCTCAGCAGCCAGCGGTATGTGGACGGCACCCGGCTCATGGCCGGGGACGCCTTCCGGCAGCTGGCCGCCGCTTTCCTGCGGGCCCAGGACCAGGGGCTTACGGAGTGCGCCCTGCTGGAGGTCCCGCTGCCGGACGGGGACTGCGCCGCGGCCGCGGCGGCCCTCAGCGGGAGCACCCGGCAGTCGGACTATATGGGCTCCGCCAAGGACGGCGTTCTGCACGTGCTCCTCACCAATACCAGCATTGAGAACGCCGGGTTCGTCATGGACCGGTTCCGTTCGGCGGGCTATGAGAGCCGCCTGACTAAGGAGGCGTCGCTGTGAGCTGGTCGCTGAGTGAGTGGGATTTTCTAATCCTCTGGCTTTTGAACCTGCTGGCCGCCGTAGTCTATCTGCTTCTGGGCGCGCTGGTGGTATCCCCCATGCGGACCAGGAAGGAGCGCAAAGCCAAAGTGGAGGTGCGCCACGACAACCGGCGGACCTATCTGCTGCGCTTTGTGGTCATGGTGCTGTGTCCGGTGGTGGGTCCGCTCTTTTTCCTGCTGTCCTATGTGCTCTTCCGTATGCCGCTTTGGATGCAGGCCAACCTGGAGGACGTGGTGTTCAGCAAGGAACGGGTCAGGACCCACATGAAGGCCGACGAGGAGCGGGAACGGGACATGATCCCCCTGGAGGAGGCCCTGTTCATCAACAAGAGCAAGGACCTGCGCCTGGTGATGATGAACACCATCCGCGGGGATGTACACTCCGCCCTGGGGGTCATCCTGCTGGCGCTGAACAGCGAGGACTCGGAGACCGCCCACTACGCCGCCTCTGTGCTCAGCGGGGAGCTGGACAGCTTCCGGACCCGGGTGCGGCAGCTCCGCCGGGCCATCGCCGAAGAGGAGGAGGACCAGACGGACGCGGAGCTGGAGCTGCTCCCCTACATGGACAGCTTTCTCAAGCAGCGGGTCTTCTCCGATCTGGAGCAGAAGAAGCTGGCGGGCGTCCTGGCAGATGCGGCCCAGTCCCTCTTTGACAAGGACGCCTCCCAGCTCACTGAGGAACACTATGAGGGGGTCTGCCTGCGGCTTTTGGAGGCGGAAAACTATGTGGAGGCGGAGAAGTGGTGCGCCCGGCTGGCCGGGCAGTACCCAGACTGCTTGGCGGCCTACACATGCAGGCTGAAGCTCTATTTCTCCACCAAGAACCGGGAAGCTTTTTTCAGCACCATGGCCGCCCTGAAGCGGTCGGCGGTAGTGATTGACAACGAGACGCTGGAGCTCATCAAGGTATTTGGCTAGGCGGCTCACAGCGCGACGGGAGGAAGCAGATGGTATCGCGCCGCAACTATTTTTCCATAGCAGCGATTATGTTGGTGGTTTTGTTCATGTTCCAGTTCACCAACGTGGCGCTGGAGATGTGGAACGACTATGATGACAACGAAAACGCTGTGGACGTGGCGTCCCTGGCGATGGCGGACGGCGTATTCGCGCCGGGCTCCCTAGGCGGCGAGACCCCCTGGGGGACGGTCCGCTCCGGCGTGGCCTATATCGGCGGCGCCGGCAGCGCCATAGGGGAAATGACGGCCAACTGGGCCGCGTATACCAAGCGGGACTTCTCCGCCAGCCCCAGCCTGGCGGCGTATGCTCCGGGACCGGAAGTCCCGGAGCTGATTGTACTGGATGGGGCCGGGATGGAATGGAACACCAGCGCCTGCCGGACGCTGATGGGCTACGCCGCGAATGGGGCGAACCTGGTATTTGCCAGCCTGCCGGAGGCCGCCGTCATCCAGGAGAGCCGGGACCTGCGGGAGCTGCTGGGCGTCTATGAGGTGCGCGCCCGGCGCACAACGGTTCAGGGCATCCACCTCTACGGTGGGTTCCTGCTGGGCGGCGAGGTCATCTACCAGGGGAAGGACCAGAAGGAGAACGAGCAGCGCCAGGACTTGGAGCTGGAAATCCCTTGGTACGTCCTGGACGCTGGCACAAAAGTCTATATGAAGGGCATCCCCGAAAAGACGGAGAAGGTGGAGGACCACCCGGCGGTAATCTGGAGAAGGAGCCTGGGAGGCGCCTACGTGTTCGCGGTGAACGGCAGCTATATGGAGGACGCTGCGGGGCTGGGAATTCTCTCCGCCATGGCCGCAGAGATTGACAGCTACAGCGTCTATCCCGTGGTCAACGCCCAAAACATGGTGGTGGCCAACTACCCCAGCCTGGCCTCAGAGAACGGCGGCGTGCTGGCCCAGTACTACAGCCTCTCCATGCGGGGCCTGTTCCGGGACGTGCTGTGGCCGGACATCACCGCAGTGTATCATCGGGGGCAGCTGGGCCTCTCCTGCATGATGTCCATGCAGTTTGACTACAGCGACAGCCGCCTGCCGGACCGTGGGCAGTTTGTCTACTACATGAAGCTGCTCAACGAGCTGGGGGCGGAACCGGGCCTTTCGGCCTACAGCGTTTCGGATACGCCCGTAACGGACCGGCTGGCGGAGGACTTCGGGTTTATGGAGAGCTCCCAGCTGGAATACCAGTTCACCGCCCTCTACGGCGGGGGCCTGGAGGAGCAGGAGCTGACAGACGCCCTGGGCTGGGGCGGCCTCTCCAATGTGCGCACGGTGGTGGCCCCCTACAGCGGCAGCGAGGTAATCGGCTACCAGACAGAGCAGGTCACCCGGCAGACGGCGGTTACTGACGGCTTCGCCCACACCTATATGAGCGACCTCCGGGTGCGGAGCCTGGAGACGGCCCTGGCCTACACCAGCGTGCTGGTGGACGCCGCCCGTCCGGTGTATCCCGAGGGCAAAAACGACACCTGGGACGTGCTGTCCCAGCGCCTTACCGCCGACGTCCCCAGTGCCTGGGAGGATTTTGAGGTCTTCGACGCCACTACGGCCTCCCAGTGCGACGGACGCATCCGGGACTTTCTGGCCCTGGACTACGCCCACAGCCGGGAGGGGGACCAGGTGTCCATCCAGCACAGCGGTAGCGGCACGGCGTGGTTTATCCTGCGCTCCCCCGGCAAAGTCGTGGAGAGCGTGGACGGCGGCTCCGCCCGGCGGGTAGAGGAGGGCGCGTACCTCATCGAGGCCCGCGAGAGCCTGGTGACGGTCACCCTGCGCACGGCATATCTGAGCTGAGGACTGGCCAACTTTACAAGGGGAGGTGGCGTATATGCGCATCTGCATGGTGGTGGAGGGGTGCTACCCCTACGCCGTTGGCGGCGTATCCAGCTGGGTCCACAGCCTGATCCGCTCCTTTCCGGAGCACGAATTTGTCATTATGGCCATTGTATCCAGCCGCGCCATGCGGGGGAAGTTTGTCTACACCCTGCCAGACAATGTCACGGAGGTCCACGAGCTCTATTTGCAGGACATGGACTGGGGCGGGCGGCGGAAGGTTCGGATGAACCGCAGGGAGTACAACGCCCTGCGCAGCCTGCTGCTGGACCAGCGGATCGACTGGGAGACTCTCATCGACTTTTTTCAAAACAATCCCCCTTCCCTCAACAGCGTTCTCATGGGGGAGGACTTTCTCCACGCGGTGGCGGAGTTCTACCAGCTCAATTACAGCCAGGTAGTATTCTCGGACTTCCTGTGGATGATGCGCTCCATCTACCTGCCCCTATTTTTCACTCTGAAAATGCGGCTGCCCGAGGCGGATCTGTACCACTGCCTCTGTACCGGCTACGCCGGAGTGCTGGGCAGCATGGCCAAGCACCTCTACGGGAAGCCCGTCATGATCTCCGAGCACGGCATCTACACCCGGGAGCGGGAGGAGGAGCTGGTAAAGGCCAAGTGGGTGCAGGGGCTCTATAAGAACGTCTGGATTAACCAGTTCCGGAAGATGCCCCGCCTGGCCTATGAGCGGGCGGACCTGGTGACCAGCCTCTATGAACACGCCCGGACCCTCCAGGTGGAGCTGGACTGCCCGGAGCAGAAGACCCTGGTGACCCCCAACGGCATCCGTGTGGAGGATTTCCAGAATCTGCCCGGCAAAACGGAGGAGGATGAGGGCTGGATCAACGTGGGAGCCGTGCTGCGGGTCACCCCCATCAAGGATGTGAAAAGCCTGCTCCAGGCCTTTGGCTTTGCCAAGGACCGGGAGAACGCCCTAAAGCTGTGGGTCATGGGCCCCTGGGAGGAGGACGAGGAGTACGCCCGGGACTGCTTCGACCTGGTGGAGGATATGGGCCTGCGGGACGTGGTCTTCACCGGCAGAATCAATGTCAAGGACTACCTGGGGAGAATGGACATGACCATCCTTACCAGCATCAGCGAGGGCCAGCCGCTGACCATTCTGGAGAGCTTCGCCGCCCACAAACCCGCGATTGCCACGGACGTGGGCAATTGCCGGGGCCTCATCATGGGGGAGGGCGACGGCCTCGGACAGGCGGGCATGATTACCCACATCATGAATCTGGAGGAAATTTCCCACGCCATCCTCTACATGGCGCACCACCCGGAGGAGCGCCGGAAGATGGGCGAGATTGGATACCAGCGGGTCTGCGGCCGCTACCGCATCGATCAGATGCAGGATACCTACCGGCGCATTTACCAGGACTTCTCCGCCGCGGGGAAGAAGGAGGTCCTGGCAGCTGCTGAGGCGAACTGAGGACATGGGAGGAGGCGGAGCGGATGGCCGGCATCGGCGTAAGGCTCAATAAATTTTTCCAAAAGAGGTCCATTACGGCGGGGCTGGCGGGGGTCGCTTACGGCTCCTGCCTGACGGTGGCGCCAATGGTGCTGGTCATCGGCGTACTGCTGTTGCTGGAGTGGATTTTGGGGTTCGACACGCTGGACTATTACACCAGGGAGCTCTTTTCCTGCACCATTCTGTATATCTTCATTTTCTCCCTGCTGTCCGCGTCGCCCTTCAACTCGGTGCTCTCCAAGTACATGCAGGACGCCATCTTTGAGGAGCGCTACCAGGACATTCTGCCCTGCTACTACGTAGGGCTGATGATGAACGTCGCTTTCAGCTGTCTTCTGGGCATCCCCTTCTGCCTGTGGGAGCACTTTGTGGGGGGCGTGCCGGTGGCGTATGTGTTCACCGGCTTCTGCGGGTTTGTCTCTCTGGTGCTGGTGTTTTATTCCCAAATTTACCTCTCCATCTGTAAGGACTACGGCAGAATTTCCCTCTTTTTCCTGTTGGGACTGTTGGTCAGCTTCTTCCTGGCCCTGTTTCTCCGGTTCTGGGCCAAGTGGGGCATTACAGAGAGTATGCTCATGGCCCTGACGGTGGGGTTCTTCCTTACCGCTGTGCTGGAATACGGCTCTGTCCGGCGGTACTTTGTGGAAAACAGCAACCGGTTCTGGCCGGTTCTGCGGTACTTCGGGCGCTACTGGCATCTGATTGCCATTAACTTCTTGTACACCCTGGGTCTGTATATCCACAACTTTGTGTTCTGGACCACGGATATGCGCATGGTAGTGGCGAAGTCCTTTGTCTGCACCCAGCCCTACGACATGGCCTCGTGTCTGGCCATGTTCACCAACATTTCCGCTACAGTCATTTTCATCGCCCGGGTGGAGATGTTCTTCCACGACCGCTACAAGGCCTACTCCGAGTCGGTCATCGGCGGGCGGCTGTCAGACATCCAGAACGACAAACGGAAGATGTTCCGGGAGATCGCCAACCAGCTTATGGACCTGGCCCGCATTCAGTTTATCATTTCCGTGGTGGTCTATCTGGCCTTTGTGGTGATACTGCCCCGCTTCGGCTTCGCGGGGATGGTCATGCGGATCTACCCCTGTCTGGCGGCAGGATACTTTATCCTCTTCCAGACGTACGCGGAAATCCTGTTTTTGTACTACTTCAAGGACATGTGGGGGGCTGTTTTCACAGCGGCGGGCTTCTGCCTGGTCACATGTCTGGGCAGCATCTTCGCCACCCATCTGCCGGACATCTGGTACGGCATTGGCGTTGTAATAGGCTCCTTCACGGGCTGGACCATCGGCTATTTCCGGCTGCGCTGGGTGGAGCGGCATATGGACACCCAGGTGTTCTGCCAGGGCAAGCTGGTCAAACGGGGCAAGGGCATCCGCCCCGCAGACCAGGTGTACCAGCGGGCGCTGGAGGAAGGACGGTAAGGAGGGCCCGGTATGGGAACCACGGCAATTATGAGATGCGTCATTGTGGGCATCGGGCTGGTTCTGGTGGCTGCCAGCTTTTGGTTCCACGCTAAGAAAAAGATGACGTCGGACCTGGCGGCCGCCTGGTGCCTGCTGGGCGGGGCGGTCATCCTGGTGGGGACTGTACCGGTGCTCTCCCGGTGGCTCGACTTCATCTCCATCTGGACGGGCGCGGCGCTGCTCTGCGTGGGCGTGACGTGCCTACTGGGAGCGTTCCGCATCTGCCTCATGATTTCCCAGCTCATCACACAGAACCAGGAATTGGCCATGACGGTCTCCCTCCTTCTGGCGGAACGCCGGGAGGAAAAGGAGGGCACGGCCGGGTCCCAAGGGAGTTTCAGCCATGAAGAAAGTGCTGTTTGTCATTAACACACTGGGCGTCGGTGGAGCGGAGCGGGCCCTCCTGGAGCTGCTGGACAGCCTGGACGGCGGTGAATACGCCATCGACCTCCTCGTGTTGCTGGGCCGGGGAGAGCTTATGCGCCAGGTGCCGGGTCACGTGCGGCTGCTGAACGCCCGGGCTGACGGCGGATCGGTGCTGGACGGCCCCGGACGCCGGGCCCTGGTCCGCATGGTGTCCGCCTGTTTCTTCCGGAACGGAAACTGGCTGGGCAAGCTGGGCGGTGTACTGCGGGCCCTGCCGTCCATGGTCCGGAACCGCCGGGTGCAGCTGGACAAACTGCTCTGGCGGGTGGTGGCTGGCGGGGCGGTCCGTCCGGAGGAGCGCTACGACACAGCGGTGGCCTGGATTGAGGGCGGCGCGGCCTACTTTGTGGCGGACCACGTCCAGGCCGTGAAAAAGCTGGCCGTGGTCCACATCGACTATGAGCAGAGCGGCTACACCCGGGAGCTGGACCAGAACTGCTGGGCCCAGTTTCAACGGATTTTTGTGGTCTCAGAGGAGATCAAAGCGCCCTTCCTCCGGGTCTATCCGGAGGAAGGGGACAAGCTGCGGGAGCTGCCCAACCTTATCAATCAGGAGAAGATCCGCCGCCGGGCCCAGGAGCCGGGTGGCTTCTCCGACGGCTACAGCGGGCTGCGCCTGCTCAGCGTGGGGCGGCTCACCTACCAGAAAGCGTTTGATCTGGCCATCGACGCCATGAAGCTGCTGAAGGACGCCGGGTACAGCGCCCGGTGGTATGTGCTGGGGGAGGGGGACCAGCGGGGGGCCCTGGAGAAGAAAATCGCGGCCCTGGGCCTCCAGGAGGACTTCCTCCTTCTGGGTACTGTGGAGAACCCCTACCCCTACTACGCCCAGGCGGATGTGTACGTCCACGCCACCCGGTTTGAGGGGCGGAGCATCGCCATTCAGGAGGCGCAGACCCTGGGCTGCGCCGTGGTGGTCTCCGACACCAGCGGCAACCGCCGCCAGGTCACCCAGGGCCAGGACGGCCTGCTGTGCGCCCTGACCCCGGCGGCAGTGGCCCAGGCTGTGGGGTCTCTGCTGGAGAGTGAGGATCTCCGGCGGCGTCTCGGCGCTGCTGCCAGCGCCAAGGAGACAGCCACTCGGGAGGCGGTAGGCGCACTGTTGGAATTTTGAACGGAGGGGAACGGCTCTGGAGAGAAAGGATCTTCTGATTATCATGCCCGCCCACAACGAGGAGGAAAACCTCCCCGGCCTTCTGGACCAGATGGAGGCCGGGGGCATCCCCCGTGTGGCGGACATCCTTATTATCAACGACGCCTCGGAGGACGCCACGGCACGAATCATTACGGAGCGGGGCTACCGGATGGTCTCCAATGTGTTCTGCCTAGGCTACGGCGGCGCGATACAGGTGGGGTATAAATACGCGGTGCGCACAGGCTACCGGTACATTATCCAGATGGATTCCGACGGGCAGCACGACCCCTGCAATATCCCGGTGCTCTATGACCGCCTACTGCGGCGGGACGCCCAGGGCCGGTACCCAGACATCGTGCTGGGCACCCGGAACCTGAAGGGGAGCAAGAGCTTCCCCCTGTCCCCGCTCAAGCGGCTGGCCCACCGGATGTTCCGAATCCTAATCCGCCTCATGACGGGGCAGGTGATCACCGACCCCACCTCTGGACTCCAGGGGCTGAGCCGGCGGGCTTTCTCCTGCTACGCCCAGTACAACAACTTCGACGTGAAATACCCGGACGCCAACATGCTCATGCAGATGCTACTCTTGAACTTCCAGGTGGTGGAGGTACCGGCGCTTATGCACGCGCGCACGGCGGGAGTCAGTATCCACTCGGGTTTAAAGCCTGTTTGGTACATGATCCGGATGTTGTTCAGTACGCTGGCCATCGCCTTTCGGATTAAGGTCCTGAAAATCGACGTCAGACACCGGCAGGCGTAAACGCGCCAGGGAGGAGAGTGTCCTTTGGATATTGTGAATACCCCCTACTGGGTTTTTGAATTCCTGAAAGTGCTCTGCGGCTACCTGCTGGTGGGATTTTTGTGGCCCCGGTTTGTGTTTGCCAAACACCTGAGGGGGAAGTCCGCAGTCTACCAGTTCAGCTTCTGCGCCACGGTGCAGACGGTGCTTATCAACACGGTAGTGCTGGGCCTGGGCCTGTTCCATATTTTAAACGTCTGGACGGTCCGCGCTGTTTTCTACGGTGTGCCGCTGGTGATGCTGTACCGGCGGCTGAATGTGACGGAGGAACGGGCGCTGGCGGCCTACCGCTCCTTGACCTTCACCCGGACCAAACTGCTCCTTGAGCGTCTACGCCGGGCTGCTGGAAAACGTGTAAAGGCGCTGTGGCAGGATGCGCGGCCCCATCTTCTGGAGTACCTTGCGCTGGGGGCCGTGGGTATGTACGCCCTTGTCTACTTCTCCTGGGGCGCGTTTCAAACTACCGTCTACAGCTACCCGGACCAGTACACCCACCACTCCTGGATTTACAGTCTCATTCAGGGCCAGATCTTCTCCGAAGGGGTCTACCCGGAAGCGATGCACTGCCTGCTGTACACTATCCATACATTGCTGGGGGTGGAGGTATACAGTCTGTTGCTGTTTTTCGGAAGTATACAGACTGTCATCTTTCTTTTGGCCTGCTACTGCCTGTTCCGGGAATTTTTCCGCTGGCGGTTCACGCCCATCTTTGCCCTAGCCCTGTTTGTGCTCCTGGGAACGGAAAACGAAGAGGTGCTCGCCGGTATGGCCCGCCTGCAAGGCGCGCTGCCCTTGGAATTTGCCCTGACGGCGCAGATGCTCTGCGTGCTCTTTCTGGTGCGCTATCTGCGGCGGGCGGGGACCCCTCTGGGCAGGGGAAAATTCGCCGGATGCATCGTGGGAGGCGACCTCTTTATCTTTATGATGGCCCTGGCGGCGATGTTGGTCTCCCACTTCCATCCGGTTATGATAGCGTTTGTCCTGTGCGTGGTGGTGGTTCTCTTCCATCTGAAAAAGGTCTTTTCCAAGGAGCGGTTTCTCCCTCTGGCGGCGGCAGTGCTGTGCGGGGTGCTGATCGCTATTGCGCCCATGGCGGCGGGGCTGGCCTCGGGCATCCCGGTAGAGGGCTCTATGAACTGGGCTCTGGGCATCATCGACGGCGCGGACGACCCCGACCGCCGGGACAGCCAGAGGGGGGAGCTGGACACAGCTCTGGCAGACGGTGGGGATAGCTTTCTGGAAAAAACGGCGAAATCCGCGTCCTTTGGCGGCAAGATGGTCCACCGGGCCTACAAGGAGCTCCTCAGCCCCCGCTGGGCGGGAGCCCTCCTGGCCCTGATGACGGTGGCGGCGGTTGGCGGCGCGGTTTTGAAGCTGGCGCTGGTCCTCTGGCCGAACCGGCTGAATGGGTTCAAAAACAAGGGGCTGGACCGGCTGTGGCTGGGCGGATACCTGCCCCTGGCGGCCCTCTCCTTTGCCATGATTCTGGTGTATATCATGCCCTATCTGGGCCTGCCGGAGCTGATTCTGGGCCGGCGGCTGATTACGACGGAGCGGATTCTCCTCCTGGCCGTGGCCGTGATCCCCCTGGACCTTCTGTTCGCTCTCCTGATGCTGCGGCTGAAAACCGCCGCTCTGTGGGCCCTCTCCGCGCTGGGACTGGCGGCGGTCTGCCTATGGGCCTCCTCCGGGGAGAACTACCACGGCTACCTCTACTGCGACCTGACCCGATACCAAGCCGACGTGGCGGTGATGACGGACATTATCCGGACATATCCCCAGTACTCCTATACTATTGTCTCGCCCACCGACGGACTCTACCACATGATCCAGCATGGACGGCACGAGGAGCTGCTGGACTTTATGCTCAAATCCGCAGACCAGCGGTATTTTCTCCCCACGGAGTACGTTTTTATCTTTGTGGAGAAAAAGCCCCTGGTTTACGCCCAAACGCACTACGCCAAGGGGCCTGCCTGGCTGGCGGCGCCGGAAAAGCTGTTCCCCTTCAGCGCTGTGTGGAGCCAATCCCCCGACGTGACGGCGTCGGAGATCTCCATGGATGCGGCGCGGTCGGACCTGGGGGAGTTCCGGGCCCCCTTTGACTACTACCGCTTCAACCGCACAGTGGTGGAATCCAAGGTCTACTACTGGTGCCAGCGCTTCCAGGAGCTCTATCCCAACGAAATGGACGTATACTATGAGGACGAAGACTTTGTTTGCTACTACTTCCGGCAGCAGCCCAACTCGCCCTACGACCTGGCCATCGCCAATGAGGCGGAATAAGCGGTCCCCGGTGGTCCGGGCCGCGGGGTTTACCGGCGTCTTTGCGTTGCTGATCATCTTTTTGTTTGTGTGCGGGGGGTGGATGGAATTGGGCCGTGTGGACGTAATACCGGAAACATTTGAAGAATCCTCCCGGCCTCTGGAGAACCCCAACCGGGGCTTTTACCGCATCCACGGCTTTTCCATTCAGGACGAACCGGCGGACTACGCCGCCCTGGTGAACCGTCTCTACAGCGAGGACGCCGGGGCATCCCTGGCGCTCATTGAGATCAACCTGCTGGCGTACCGGTCCGGGGAGATCAGCCAGGCGGGGCTGGAGAACATTGACGCCCTCTTCCGCGCTCTATCCGGCGGCGGCAAGCAGCTGATCGTGCGGTTCCTCTACGACTGGGAGAAGAAAAACCTGCTCACAGAGCCCAACAGCCTGGAGATCATTCTCCGGCATATGGAGCAGCTGGAGGAGATTCTCCGCCGGTATGAGGACGATATTTTCACCCTCCAGGGCCTTTTCATTGGGGATTGGGGAGAGATGCACAACACCCGGTACGACTCTGCCGCAGACCTGCGCCGCCTGGCTCAGAAGCTGGCGGCGGTCACCGGTTCCTACCTCTCCGTGCGCACGCCGGTCCAGTGGCGTCTGGCCACCCAGGACGGGGCCGACGCCGCTCTGGCCGGGCGTCTGGGACTCTTCAACGACGGTATGCTGGGCAGCGAAACCGACCTGGGCACCTACGACATGGAGACCCAGGGGGACCAGCGGCAGACCCGTGCCCAGGAGCTTGCGTTTCAGGAATCGCTGTGCCGCAGCGTCCCCAATGGCGGCGAGGTGGTGGTGGAGAATCCCTATAACGACTTTGAAGCCGCGGTACGGGACCTGGCGGCTATGCACGTGACGTATCTGAACCAGGATTACGACCGTGAGGTGCTGGAGAAATGGGCGGCCGCAGTGGTGGACCAGAGCGGCTGCTTCAAC
Source organism: uncultured Eubacteriales bacterium (assembly GCA_949739085.1). Next base: position 30,767 of record CATIYU010000090.1, read on the forward strand.
GGCATGGACGGCCTCTCCTATATTGAGCGCCATCTAGGTTACCGGCTGCTCATCAATAACGTGAAGATGGGCCGGAGCCTCTTCCGGCAGCAGATTGCGGTGGAGGCCGTTTTCCGGAACGAGGGCTTCGCCCCCCTGTACCGGGAGCCAGAGGTAACCCTCACCTTGCGCGGCGCGGACGGCAGCCTGGTGGAGCAGTATCCGGCGGAGTACAGCCTCTGCGGGCTCTCCGGCGGAAAGGATTCCGCAAAAACCTCCCCGGTGAATGCGGTGATTCCCATTGAGGAGCTGCCTAAGGGGTCCTACAAGCTCTATCTGACTTTGCGGGACCCCGCCTCCGGCGAGGAGATTCTATTGGCCAACACCCAGGACAGCGGGCCCTATGGCTACTGCCTGGGGGAGATTGTGGTATACCGTTAGCGGAGAAAGGCGGAGGAAATGGGCGCAAAGCAGGGCGGTGAGAACCGGCAGAGGAGCCGGGTGGAGTATTCCGCCATCAACGCCAGCGTGGCCATGGCGGCTCAGGCGGTCACCATTGTGGTGGGCTACATCAGCCGTGTGATCTTCACCCGCACCCTGAGCGCCAGCTATGTGGGGGTAAACGGCCTTTTCACGGACATTCTGGGAGTCCTGTCCCTCTCGGAGCTGGGCATCGCCTCAGCTATGAGCTACGCCCTGTACCGCCCCATTGCCCAGAATGACGTCCCTAAGATACAGGCTGTGATGAATCTGTACAAGCGGCTGTATCTGGGCGTGGCGGCTTTTGTGGGGGCGGTGGGACTGGGGATGCTGCCATTTCTGGATTTCCTGGCGGGGGACCTCTCCGCCATTGAGCATCCGAAATTCATCTACCTGCTGTATCTGGGGAACTCCGTGGCGTCCTATCTGCTGATGTACAAGTGGAGCGTAATCACCGCCCACCAGAAGGAGTACATCGTCTCCCTTTACAGCACAATATTTTTCCTAGCCAAGGCGGGACTGCAAATCGCCCTTCTCTTGGCCACAGGCAACTATATCGCCTATCTGCTGGTATTTATCATCGGCACGCTGGTGTGCAATATCTGCATCTCCCGGCGGGCGGACCGCATGTACCCCTATCTGCTGGAGAAAAACAGCAACGAGCTGCCCAAGGAGGAGAAGCGCGAGATTGGCCGCAATATTCGCGCCCTGGCTATGCACCGGCTGGGGGCGGTGGTCATCAACAACACGGATAACCTGCTGATCTCCCGCTTTGCGGGAATCGCCAATGTGGGTATTTACTCCAACTATTATCTTGTCATCAGCTCCATCCAGCAGGTGCTGGCCCGGATTTTCCAGGGCATGGCGGCCAGCGTGGGCAACATGGGCGCCACAGAGGACCGGGAGGCGCTGGAGCCCGTCTTCTACAACGCCTTTTTCCTGGCCCAGTGGATCTACAGCCTGGCGGCCATCTGCCTGTACGAGCTGCTGCCCCCCTTTATTGAGCTCAGCTTCGGCCCTCAATACCTCTTTGACCGCTCTACGGTGCTCATTCTGTGCGTGCTGGTATTCCTACAGGGGATGCGGAAGCCGGTGGCCACCTTCTGGTACGCCTTGGGCATGTTCTGGCTGGACCGGTACAAGGCCCTGGCGGAGGCGGCGCTAAACCTGATTATCTCCATCCTTCTGGGCGTCCGGTACGGGGTGGCCGGCATATTCCTGGGGACCATTCTCAGTATGCTGCTGGTGCCGGTGTGGGTGGACCCCTACATGTTTTTCCGCCACTGCCTGAAAAAGCCGGTGTGGCCCTATGTCCGCAAGTACGTCGGCTACCTGGTGGTGATCGCCGTCACCTGGCGGCTGGTAGACGCCGTGTGCAGCCTAGCGGCGGGGGGACTCGTGCAGGTCCTGTTGGTGCGCATGGCGGTCTGCCTCCTTATGACCAACGGCCTGTTTCTGGCGGCCCACTTCTGGCGGCAGGAATTCAAAAGCGCGGTGTGGCTGGCCATGGCCGTGCTGAGGCGGCTCACCGGCAGGGAGTAAAGGAAAAAACCGCCCGCATCCCATCGGGGACGCGGGCGGCTTTTTCTGTTTACAGCGGGAAATGGCAGGCGCACATACTGTTCTGGCAGGGGCGCAGCGGGGGCTCCTCCTGGCGGCAGATCTCCTTCGCCATAGGGCAGCGGGTGTGGAACCGGCATCCGCTGGGGGGTGTAATGGGGCTGGGCATCTCGCCCTGGAGCAGCTCCCGGTCCTCCTTCCGGCGGTCCGGGTCGGGCTGCGGGGTGGACTCCAGCAGATATTTCGTGTAGGGGTGACGGGGGTTGGCATAGATCTCCTCTGTACTCCCCAGCTCGCACACCTTGCCCAGAAACATGACGCACACCCGGTCGGAGATATACCGCACCACGCTCAGGTCGTGGCTGATAAAGAGGTACGTCAGCTGCATATCCGCCTGAAGGTCGTGGAGCAGATTCAAGATCTGGGCCTGGATGGACACATCTAGGGCGCTCACCGGCTCGTCGCAGACAATGAGCTTTGGGTTCAGCGCCTGGGCCCGGGCAATGCCCACCCGCTGGCGCTGGCCGCCGGAGAACTGGTGGGGATAGCGGTCGTAGAAATCCGGCCGGATGCCCACCCGGTCCATGAGGGCCCGTACTGTTTTTTCCTCCTCCGCCCGGCTGGCGCAGACCTTGTAGGCCCGCAGGGGCTCGGCGATAATGCGCCCCACGCTCATGCGGGGGTCCAGGGAGGCATAGGGGTCCTGGAAGATGAGCTGCATTTTCCGGCGGACCTGGCGCAGAGCGGCGGGCTTCATGGCGGTCAACTCCTGGCCGTCGAAGAAGATCTTTCCCGCGTTGGCGGGGGTAAGGCAGAGCAGAAGCCTGCCCAGGGTGCTCTTGCCGCAGCCGCTCTCCCCCACCAGGGCCATGGTCTCGCCCTGGCGGATCTCCAGATCGACGCCGCTGACCGCGTGGACCACGCCGCCCGGGGTCTTAAACTCCTTCACCAGGCCCTCTGCCCGCATCAAAGGCTCGTTTGTCACGGCGACACGCCTCCTTTTCCGGTTTCATAGGCTGTGCAGCGCACCAGATGTCCGCCGCCCGCGTCAATAAGGGGTGGCTCCTGGGCGGAGCAGCCCGCCACCGCCTGGCTGCACCGGGGGGCGAAGCGGCATCCGGCGGGCATCTCGCTGAGGCTAGGCACCATGCCGTCAATGTTGTTCAGCCGCTGGGTGGAGTCCAGCTTAGGCAGTGCGCCCAGCAGGCCCCGAGTGTAGGGGTGCAGGGGATTTTTAAAGAGGTCCCGGACCTCCGCCCGCTCCACCACCTTTCCGGCGTACATGACGTACACCAAGTCGCACAGCTCCGCCACCACGCCCAGATTGTGGGTAATCATCAGGATGGAGGCGCCATTTTGCTGCTGGAGCTGGCGCATCAGGTGGAGGATCTGGGCTTCAATGGTCACATCCAGGGCGGTGGTGGGCTCGTCGGCAATCAGCAGATCCGGGTCGCAGACCATGGCCATGCCGATCATCACCCGCTGGCGCAGCCCGCCGGAGAGCTGATGGGGATAGGCCCGGTACCGGCGCTCCGGCTCCGGGATGCCCACCTGCCGGAACACCTCCAGAACCCGCCGCTTCGCCTCCTCCCGGCTCACCTTCTTATGGAGCAGGATGGCCTCCTGGACCTGCTTGCCCACCTGAATCACGGGATTCAGACTGGTCATGGGCTCCTGGAAGATCATGGAAATCCGGTCGCCGGTGACCTTGCGCAGTTCTTTGGGGCTCATGGCCGTCAAATCCAGATCACCCAGCAGAACACGTCCCTGGGCCACATGGGCGTTGTGGGGCAGAAGGCCCATCACCGACATGGCGGTCATGCTCTTGCCGCAGCCGCTCTCCCCCACCAGTCCCACGGTTTTCCCGGCGGGGATCTCAATGTCCACCTGGTCCACCGGGACCAGATCTCCCCGGCGGCTGTGAATCACTGTTTTCAGCTGTTCAATCCGCAGCAGCGGCTGTCCAGAGGCCATCATCTGTTCCAACGGGGTCAACTCCTTCCGGCAGCGGCGTACACCACTCTGCCTTCGATAATCGTATATTGCAGGCTGGCGGCCACGTCCCGGGCGGGCATCCCCTGGAAGAGCACCACGTCGCCGTCCTTGCCCAGCTCCAGACTGCCCACCCGGCTGTCCACGCCCAGAGCCTTGGCGGGGTTCAGGGTAATCATCCGCAGGGCCCGCTCCGGGGAGAGGCCGCAGCGCACCGCCTCTCCGGCCTGGATGAGCAGCACGTCCTCGGAGAGAATGGGGGAGTCGGAGATAATGGAGACGTTCACCCCTGCCTCATCCAGCAGCACCACGTCCCGGAGGTCCGCGCCGGTGAGTTCGCCATAGCCGGTGGGGACGCCCACAGGGCCGTAGTTGACGTCCGCGCCGCTCTCCGCCAGCTCCTGGATGTAGTCCTTTGCCAGCCAGGCGTGTTCAATGGTGAGGCGGCAGCCGTACTTCTTGGCGGCGGCGATGGCCGTCAGCATGTCGAACTGCTCACAGTGGATTTTCAGGGGCACCTCTCCCTCCAGGGCGGGCAGCATGGCCTCCCACTTGGCGTCGAAGGCGGGGGCCTCCCCCTCCCCGGCGGCGGCAGCCCGCTTCTTGTCCCGGTAGGCGCTGGCTTTGGCCAGGGCCTCGTCCAGCACCGCCGCCACGCCCATGCGGGTCATGGGGGCCTGTCCCTTGGGGCCGTAGACGCCCTTGGGGTTCATGCCCAGGGCGATTTTCATGGCGCAGGGGTCCTTTACCACCATCTGCCGGATGTCTGGGCCGCTGCTCTTGGCGGCGAACGGCTGGCCGCACACCACGTTGCCGCTGCCCGGCGTGACGCAGAGGGTGGTAACTCCGGCGGCGGGCACGGCGCGGAAGTTGGGGTCGCTGGCGTTGCAGCCGTCAATGGCCCGGACCTGGGGCGTCACCGGATCGGTCATCTCGTTGAGGTCCATGCCGTCGTCGTGGATCATGTCAAAGCCCCCCTGGTGGGTGTGGGCGTCCACGAAGCCGGGCAGGGCCCAGAGGCCCTGGGCCTCCAGCGCCTCCTCTCCGGCGGGGCAGGGAAGATCCGGCCCCAGGGCGGCGATCTTGCCGTTTTGAATCAGGATGTCTCCCGCAAAGGGCTCCCGGCCCGTCATATCTAAAATTGTGGCTCCGCGAATCAACATACCGCTCCACCCTCCTTTGTATAGACCACCTGGCCGGCCACCACGGTGGCGGCCACGTCCGCGTCCCAGCGCTCCAGGGGATTGCCGTTGTAAATGGCGAGGTCCGCCCACAGGCCCTCCGCAATGGAGCCCACCAGGCCGTCCGCGCCCAGAATCCGGGCGTTGTCCCGGGTCATCATGTCCAGCACCCGCTCCGGGGCGTAGCCCATCTGCACCAGGCGGCAGGCATTCCAGAGGAGATTTTCCCGCCCTGCGCCGCCGGGGGAGCAGGAGAGTCCCGTCCCTTGCAGGGAGAGGATGGCGTCCACATCCGTCCCATACGCCAGCCGCGCCCCCGCGTCGAACAGGTCGCCCAGCAGCACAGGCGCGCCGGACTGGCGGATGAGGTCCAGGACCAGATGGGCCTGATAGGCTATGTTCAGGATGGTCTTCACACCAAATCCGGCGGCGATATCCAGCACGGTGCTGATCTCGCCCGCCGTATGCACGTTCACCAGCAGGGGCAGTTCTCCGGAGAGGACCTTCGCCAGGGCGGCGTTGTTGGCGTTAGGCTCGGGCTTTTCCTCCTCCGCCCAGCGCTTGGCCGCGCCCAGGGCCTCCCGGAGCTGCGCGGCCATACCCATGCGGGTCATGGGGGCCTTGCTCTTACCGCCAAAGGTGCTCTTCACCTGGGCGGTAAAATTCCCCTTCACCGCCACTGTGTCCTTTACGCACATCTCAGCGGCGGTGCGGCCGGTGATATGGTAGAGCCCCATCTGTCCCGCCAGCACCGCGCCGCCGCCGGGGGCCGCGCCGAAGCTGGTGATGCCGCTGAGCCAGTACCGCTGGAGGGCCACCTCGCGGCTGTCCAGGGCGTAGCGCACATGGAGCCCAGCCTGGTTGGGGGCGCTGACCTCGTTGGCGTCGCCCTGGCGCAGGTTGGCGTAGTCGGTGAGGCCCACGGAGGTCACCGGCAGGATGAAGCCGGGCAGCACTTCCTTTCCCGCCGCGTCCAGGACCTGGGCGTCCGGGGCGGAGAGGTCCCGGCCAATTTTGACCACGCGGCCCTCGCTGGCCAGCAGGTCCCCGCCTTGCAGGACCTGGCCGTCCGGCAGGCGCAGGTTTCCGTTTCGTATCAATAGCATTTGTTATAAACCTCCTGTTTCTGTTCCAAGGGTCCTGAAAAGGGGAACGGCATTCCACCTTTCAGGGCCCTTGGACGGCCCG
>CATIYU010000091.1 GCA_949739085.1 uncultured Eubacteriales bacterium
CGGACGGTATCTCTCTATAATTTATCACAAATCCGCTCCGTTGGGTAGTCCTGTTTTTCAGTTTTCCGAAAGATTTTGCGATTGGGGCGGAACGATAAACGTCATTTGATTTTGCGCACGCTTCCGTCCCAACTCCACACAAAATTCACAATTCCCTGCTATAATCGCCTCAGAGAGGTGAATCACATGGCAAAAATTTTCATCGTTGAGGACGAATACGACATCCGGGAGCTTTTGCAGAACTATCTGGAGAACGAGGGCTATCAGGTTGTAACCGCATCCGATGGCAGACAGGCCGTCGAAGGCTTCCGCAGCTCCGGCGCAGATTTGATCCTGCTGGATATTCTGCTCCCCCGCTTAAACGGCTATGAGGTGTGCAAGGCCATTCGGGAGGAATCCGATATTCCCATCATCATGCTGACCGCTCTGGACAGCGAGGAGGACCAATTAAAAGGCTTTGACCTGCGCATTGACGATTACATTCCCAAGCCCTTTTCCATGCCGGTCCTGCTCCGCAAAATTGGCGCTGTACTGCGCCGGACAATGGGGGACAGCGTTTCCAGCCGCATGACCTACAAAGCCCTGACTCTGGATCTGGCGGGCTATAAGGTCTATATTTCCGGTCAGATTGTTGATTTAACCCAGAGAGAATTCGAAATGCTGAAAGTCCTGCTTCAAAACCAAGGACGGGTTCTATCCCGGCAGGCCCTGCTGAACCGGGTCTGGAGCTACGATTTTTTCGGTGACGAGCGGATCGTCGATACACACATTAAAAATTTGCGGAAAAAGCTGGGTCTGGATTATATCGAGACAATCAGAGGGGTGGGATACCGCATTGATTACGAAGCTGAAAAATAGCCTGACAACCAAAATTTTTCTTGTTACCTGCCTGCTGCTGACAGCGGTATGCGCTTTGACCTACGGGCTGATCGCCCAGCTTATGCCGCTGACCTATACGGTTGACCAGGAGCGTTTGCTGACAGACAAAGCTGCGCAGCTGGTGGAACAGCTGGGAGAATACACGATAACCGACTGCGGGCCTCTCCTCTCACAGTTTATCTTCCAGTACGGTGTTCCGGTGAGTATTCAAGATTCTGCGGGAAATGTTGTCGGCGGTATTGAGCCCTCCGATACCATGCCAGCAGAAGAAAACAGCTTTCTACTGGACAGAGAAAAAACCGATTATGTAGTACACTGCATCGGTTCTGAATTTTTCTTTAAGGACTCCTCTGAACCCTATCAGCTGCTGATATTTGCCAGTACCCGCGCGGTCAATCAGGCGGTGGAGGCTTTGGGCCGTATCTGGCCCTGGCTGGCCGCTGCCATTCTGCTGGTGTCCGTGCTGGCATCCCTGTTCTACGCCCACTTTATTACACGGCCCGTTGTGCGCTTGAGCGGCATTTCTCAAAAGCTGTCGGAATTGGACTTCAGCTGGCGGTGCGGGGAGCGGCGTACTGACGAAATCGGCACACTGGCCCGCAATCTGGACGAGCTGGCAGATCGCCTCTCCCACTCCATGCAGGAGCTCCAGACCGCAAATGACGCCCTCCAGCGCGACATCGAGCGGGAACGCCAGCTGGAGCAGGCGCAGCGGGATTTTTTCTCGGCGGCCTCCCACGAGTTAAAAACCCCCATCACTATCATAAAAGGCCAGCTCGGCGGAATGCTGGATGGAGTCGGCGTCTATGCGGACCGGGACAAATATCTGGCCCGCAGCCTGGCCGTGGCAAACCAGATGGAGGGACTGGTGCAGGAGCTCTTAACGGTCTCCCGCATGGAAAAAGAGCGGGAACTGTCCATGGTTCCTGTGGAGCTGAGCGCTTTGACGCAAAGTTGCCTGCAAAATTATGATGAGCTCTTCCGGCAGAAGGGGCAGAAGGCGGTTGTGAATTTACCATCGGAGCTCTGGAGCAGAGGGGACCCGGCCCTCTTGAAAAAAGCGATTGGCAATCTCCTTTCCAACGCCGCCCTCCACTCGCCGGAGGGTGCCAAAATTCGTGTTGCCGCCTGTGGGGAAGATCGCCATATTGTTCTGACGGTGGAGAACGAGGGCGTGCATATTGCCCCGGAGCTGCTGCCGCACCTTTTCGAGCCGTTCTTTCGCGGCGACCCGTCCCGGAACCGCCGGACGGGCGGCAGTGGATTGGGGCTCTATCTTGCTCAAAAAATAGCGGCGCTGCATGGGGGCTCCTGTCAAATCCAAAACACTGCGGGGGGCGTCTGCGCGGCACTGATTCTTCCAAACTCCACACAAACCACATGTTAGCCACAAACAAGCTCCACATTCTTCTGCTATCCTGACTGCATTCTCAAGCAGAAAGGATGAGACACAGATGAATGTGGAGATTTCAAATCTATCCATGACCTACCCATCGGGCAAAACCGCTCTGCGGGAAATCAATCTGAGCATGAGCAGCCCGAACCTGATCGGCCTCCTGGGGCCGAACGGCGCTGGAAAGTCCACCCTGATGAAGCTCTTGGCGGCGGGCCTGCTCCCCACCGGGGGGACGATCTCGGTAGACGGAAAGCCCCTGATAAAGCAGGAGCGCCTGCTGAAAGCCCGTCTTGGCTATCTGCCGCAGACCTTTGGGCTGTTTGACGAGCTGACGGTCTGGCAGTTCCTGGACTACATGGCGGCATTGAAGGGGATCGTGGGCAACAGGGAGGCCATCGCCGCCGCCATTCAGCACACCAACCTGGAGGAAAAGCAAAAAGCGAAAATCCGCACCCTGTCCGGCGGACAGCACCAGCGGGTGGGAATCGCCCAGGCCATCTTAGGCAACCCCCATTTTCTGATTTTCGACGAGCCCACGGTGGGCCTCGACCCGGAGGAGCGGATCCGCTTCCGCAATCTCTTCTCCCAAATGGCCCAGGATCGTCTGGTGCTTCTGTCCACCCACATCATCGAGGATGTGCAGTCGGTGTGCAGTCAGCTTCTTGTGATTCATCAGGGCTGTATCCGGTTTACCGGCACTCCCGCCGAGCTGATTGCCGGAGCGATGGGACACGTAGGGGTTTTCCGGGAGAGCAGCCTGCGGCAGGAGGACGGTTTACATATCACCTCCCGCGTCAACACCGCCAAGGGAATCGCCTGCCGCGCTGTGGCCGGGGAGCTTCCCGACTTTGCGGAGCAGGTGGAGCCCACTTTGGAGGACGCCTATCTCTACCTGATCTCCAGGGAGGCGGTTCAATGAACATCCTGCGGCAATTTCGTCTGGAGCTGGCCCGGCTGCTCCAAAACCGGCTCACCTGGCTGGCAATTCTTTTGACCGCCCTCTCCCCCATCGCGGGGCTGACGGTCTACCGCCCTCTGTACTCCAGCGGTGAAAGCGGCTATGTCACCACCATGCAGGGGATGTATCTGGCAAATCCGGCCTTGGCGGGCAGCATCCTGGGCGCCGCCATCTTTGCCATTCTCACCGTCTGGAGCATGGACAGGCTCCGGCGGGACGGGATGGAGGCCCTGGCCCACGCGGTGGTGTCACCCATGACCGCCGCCTTAACCCGCCTGGGGGCACTGCTGTGCGTCTCTATTCTGGCTCAGGCCGCCGTCACGCTTGCGTGGCTCCCCTATTCTATTTTCAAGCTGGGGGCGGTTTTTGACCTTGAGAGCTATCTCCTTATCCACCTGATTTTCATGTATGGAGCGATCCCTCTGGCAATCCTGTTCGCCTCCGCCGCCTATCAGTTCACCCGGCGGGCGGAGCTGTCCCTGGCCCTCTTTGCCGCCTTTGCCGTGCTCAGCCTGACGGTCTGGGCAGATCAGTGGCAGCTCTGCTGGCTGAATCCCTGCGTTTTTGGCGGCTCTGACGACTTTTCCAACTACCGCATCCTCTGCTCGGTGGCCTATGTGCGCCTCACTTGGCTGCTGGCTCTGGCGGGACTGTGGGGGGTGTCGTACCTCTGTGTGCGGCGGTACGGGAAGGGATTGATCGGCTCCCTGAGCCGCAATATCCGGCGTGTGTACCGTCCGTTTCTGGCCGCGCTCCTGCTGCTCTCCGGAAGCCTGCTTTATGTTCATCAGCCCTTTGTTGACCACAGCGCGGCGGAGTTTGACTTTGCGTATCTTTTTCCCTCCGAATATCTGGAGACCGTTACCTGCTCCAGCCGCCGCGCCGACGTACACCCCGACCCTAAAACCGGCTGTGTCTCCGGCAGAGCTGTGTTTCAGCTTCAGAATACCAGCGGCGCAGAGCAAACCGTCCAGTTTTTCATCGATCCCGGCTACCAGATCCTGTCCGTTCAGGCCAACGGCGCGGATGTCCCCTTCTCTGTGGACGAGTACCAGGCCATGCACGAAAAGCGGTTTGATGTCACCATTCCAGCCGGCCGGGAAATAGAGCTTGCCATCGGCTACGGCGGCTTCCCGCAGGAGTGGAATAATCGTGCCGCCGCACAGGGGAGCCTGGAGATCAGCAATGTCTACATGCAGCTTGAAAACGATGTGCTTTCTCCCTCACCCTACAATATATGGTATCAGGACGATACCCTGCCCGCGATGATGGATCTGACCCTCCCCGGACACATGACGCCCATCCTGTTCGGCGCGGGCTCCACCGAGCTGCTGCGGGAAAACGGCGACGGCACCAAAACCTGGCGCATGACAGATGAGGGCTACCACATGATCGTCTACGCCGGGGATTATATCCGGGAGGAAATTCCAGTGGAATCCGCTGGCATCACCGTCAATTTCTATTACAGCCGCAAGCATCAGCCCATTATGGAGGCTATGAACGCCTCGGAAGCTATCCGCCAGACCATTGCATACTGCACCGAGCATATCGGTTCGCTGTCGTTCTATGGAGACGGCACCTTTAATCTGATTGAAAGCCGAATCAGCGGCGGAGGCTACGCCGGGGATGGAGCCAGCCTGGCAAATGAGCAGGACTTTACCGTTCAAAACCTGTCAGACGGAGCCAAGGGCGGCTCCTCCGCCCAGGTGACCATACACGAGCTTGTCCACCAGTGGTGGGGTCTGGATAATATGTTTGATCCGATGGATATGGAGAGCGTCTGGTCCTCTGAGGGGCTGACCTGCTACACCACCTACCGGATTGTCAAAGAGCTGTATGGAGAAGAAACAGCGCGGGCGGCCTACATCGGCCAGTGGCAGGCGGCCGTGGACGGCTACTATAAGGACTTCTATGTCCGGCATCCGGAATACCTGTCCGCCCTTCCGGAGCAGTACCAGCTCGACATCGCCAACAGCCTGCGGGGGATGCGGCAATACAACGAAATGCCCCTGAAAATCCTGAAGGCCGAAGAGCTGGTGGGCGGCGAGGAGGCCATGGACGAGATTCTGAGCAGTCTCTTCTGCCGGGAACAGAACCCGGAATATCCCTACCTGACCTACCAGGAATTTCTGGATGCCTGCCATCTGACGGAGGAGGACTTGAACCTTGCATAAGATATTTGGATATGAACTGCGGCGCCTGCTGTGGAACAAGCTGTTCTTCGGCGTTTTACTGGTCTCCCTGGGCTATGGCTGGCTGACGTTAACCGGCTCCGTAATCCGGGGCGCGGCCCACACAGCCCCCTTTTCCCCCTGGAGCTTTGGGTACTATCTCAGCCAGGTCCTGCCGTTGATCTGCCTGGGGGAGCTGTTTTTTCTCGCGTTCTTCTTTTCCAAAGAGGAGCGTTTGCTTCAGCCCCTGACCCAGGCCACCCCGGTCAAACAGCGGCGATACATGGCCCTGCGCTGCGGGGCGGTACTGACGGCTGTAAGTATCCTCTGCCTGTGTATTGCCGCTCTGGCGCTTGGATTTTATGTATTCCTGTTTGGGTGGATAAATTATGAGGAGCTGATTTGGCCCGCTCTGCTGGTTTTGGTTCCTCCGGTTACGTTCTGCCTGGGGGCGGGACTGATGCTGAGCCGCTTCCACCACGCTCTGCTTTATCCTCTCATGGCGGCGGTGTTTTTGCTGTCTGCCCTGCCCCTGCCTGCGTCAGTCAGTTTTTCTCTGAGCGGTTTTTTCTCCCAATTCCCGCTGACTTTGGGGGTGCTGGACCCGGTATTTTATGTTCCCGGCGGGCTTGCTGCATCTAAAATCGGATTGACTCTTTTGAGCGGCATTTTTGCAATTCTCGCTGTAAATATGCAGAATTACAAGCCTGGATTTAACAGGGCTCGTAACATAAGATAGACAAGCGAGCGGCGATATCCAAA
>CATIYU010000092.1 GCA_949739085.1 uncultured Eubacteriales bacterium
TTGAAACCGCAAACAGTCAAAATCACATATTGAGTGGTCGGGACATCGAACTCCCTGTGCTAGAATCCCCTCCAATATGCACTGATATCCCAATTGACGCAATTTTTTGCTCTACAGTATTGCGCTGCCGCCAGACAGCGGGGGCTTTTCTTAAAGGCCAACCTAAATGCATCATTTTTTATATCGGCATTTCCTTTCAGGACAATCCGTAGAGTTGCCTGATAACCTCATCGTTATCCTTATATTTGAATTCCTCGCCATCTCCAAACACAGAACTTTCTTTCGTAGAAATTCTCTTGACAGCTGCCCGCTTCATTTCTGTAGTAGCATTCGCATAAATCAGAGAAGTTTCCATTTGAGAGTGACCGAGCCATTGGGCAACCATTTCCAGTGGCATCCCAGCCACATATAAATGCATAGCTCGGGTGTGACGAAATAGGTGAGGATGTATATGAGGGATTGAAGGCAACTGATTTTCTGGCTTTAGCACCGTATTTTTCAACGAATCGTTAGACATTGTCACTGGACATTTTTATGTGCATTCCGTTCCGCATGGTATAAAATAGATAGTCATCCTGGGTTGTGTCCTTATGAAAATGGACGCAGTACTCTTTGAACATTTCAATTAATTCCTTTGAAATTGGAGTCGTGCGGAATTTGTTTCCCTTTCCGACTATGTGAAGCTGTGCATCGTTGTTCTTTATAAAAAAGCTCCTAACTCTCAAATCCAATATTTCTTGAACCCGGCAACCGCTATCATAGAGCAGGTACATGAAGAATTTGTCCCGTATCCCAAGCCTCTTACTGGTATCTGGCTGAGATAAAACCAACTTCATTTCTTGGACGGAAAGATATTTGACTTCATCAGCACATTCTTTGGGAAATCCTTTGATTTTTTGTATGGCAGATAATTCAGAAAACCGCAAAACATCTTTGTTCATAAGGAAGCAGCAAAATTTTCGCAAATGGACCAGGCGTAAATTGGCGGTCGAAGCCCTGTTCTTTCTGTTAGATATGAGCCAATCCATAAAGGCCAAAATATTCTTCTTTGAAAAATCCAATGATGTAATACTGCTCAGCTCTTTTACTAACGTCTCCTGCAAGAAAGCTAAATACAAATTGAGGGTGTAGCGATATGCCTCCACAGTATTTGGACTCTCCTTTTTAATGACTGGCATATGTTCGGTTAAGAATTCCCTGATTTTTTCAAACAGAGCAGGATCTTTAATCTTCTTCATGCGGGACCTCCTCTGTCGTATAAATCTCGTTGAGCGTGTCCCAATCAATCCCAAGGGAAGCCTTTAACCGTTCAGGGAGAAGATGCACATAGTATAGAGTCTCCGCAAGACTTACATGCCCCATGTAAGCACTCAAAAATGGTACAAGCGCCATGACATCGCGTTTTTCATCGACCCAGCGCATAAGTGCTCTCGTGGCAAAGCTATGTCGAAGATCATAAGGCCGGGGAAAGGATTTGCTCTTTGAAAGTCCACTCCGAATCCATGCCCCTCTAAAACGATCCCCTGCCCATGTTGTTGAAAATTTGCCTCCATTCCAGTGCTGGAAAAACCACTCCCGTGTTCCCGCAAACCGGTCACAGTTGACACAAAGTATTCGCATGTCCTCAGAAATCACTATGTGCCGATCCTTGCCCCGTTTGGATTTTCGGATAAAAACATCCCCGGTTTTCAAGTCAA
>CATIYU010000093.1 GCA_949739085.1 uncultured Eubacteriales bacterium
CATCTGCCCACGGGCCATTTTGCACTTGGTGCCTTTCTCAATGACCTTGCCGTCTTTCAATTCTCCAAAGACGCAGGTGACAAACTGCACCGTTTTAGGCAGATGAGCCTCCACCGCTTTGCTGTACTCCTTGGAGGCCAGATTCAGCACAAAATCCGTCTCCGCGGACAGTTGACGGGCCAAACAGCCGCCCCAGAACTGATAGAGATCCCGACAGCCGTCCACAGGCAGTCTGGCCTGCATCTCCAGCCGGTAGGGAGTCACGCCGTCAAAGGGCCGCAGCAGGCCGTAGAACCCGGAGAGGATGCGCAGGTGTTCCCGGAGGTAGTCCAGGTGGGATGTCTCCATCACCCCGGGGGCCATGTAACGATACTGGAGACCTTCATAGGCGAGGACCGCCGGAGTGAGGTTCCGGCGCAGGTCCATCTGTTCCAGCCGCTCCACGTTCAGCCGGGCAATGGAGTCATTGCACTTCCAGAGTGCCTGCAATTGCTCGGGGGACATGCCCTGTAGAACAGCTTTCAGCCGCTCTGCCCGCTCCAGAAATTGGGGCAGGCTGTCCACGGCAAAGCTGTCTGTATCTACAGCCATTTTTTTGGCCGGGGCAATGATGATGCGCAGATAAATCCCTCCTTAAGCAGAAAAGGACAGTATAAGGCAGCTGCTCCCTTAAAGATCTCTAACATCGGTATTGAAAACTGGTGCTCCATGTGATGTTCTTTAGCAGTATGTAAAAAGACGTATATTTGCGGAAAAACATGTCATTTTGCAGATCTATGTATGAAAACTCAGGAGGAAAAACTGTACTGTTTGGCGGTGTTTGCCCTGGCTCTGGGCCTATGTCCTGCTTCGCCGCCAGGGCCGGTCTGGTGGGGCTTGACGTCAACTGGGCTCAGGCTGCCAAGACCGTCCTGCGGGGTGATAGTCCGATACTTACGGAGACGCCTATATCTTCAACGCCAAGCTCTCTTAAAATCCACGGAATAGGGGGACCTGCCCGCAGGTCCCCCTATTTTTTTATGGCAAAGATATCAGGAATAGGGAACAAACGCCAAGTCCATGTCCACTTTGGTACTGATACCCGGCACGGTCCCCCGGTCGGAGTACTGCCAGATGCGGTAGTCGTAGTACATGGTGGGCTTGGAGTTATACTGGGGGAACCAGAAGTCGTAGCCCGTCAGGCGGGTGAGGTCCAGCCGCTCGTAGGTGACGTCAAAGCCGCTGTAGATGATGGTCTGGTACCCCGCCTGAGCGATGGCGTCGCAGAAGGCGATGGTGCAGTCGGTGAGCTCCTGGACGCCCAGGCCGTTGGTCCTGGCTCCGGCCTCGTCAACAATCTCCCAGTCGTAGGCTACCGGGTACTCCAAAGCGGTTCCCCCCAGGTGGTCCAGGACGAACTGGGCCTCCTCCAAAGCCTCCTCCACGGTGATGGCCTGGGAGTAGAAGTACACGCCCACTTTCAGTCCCGCCGCCTTGGCCCCCCGCAGGTTCTCTTCAAACCGGGCGTCCAAATTCACCTTTCCCTCGGAGCCCCAGCCCCGGTAGCCCAGCCGGATCATGACGAAGTCGATCCCCGCGGCGGCCACTTTGGGCCAGTCGATCTCCTCCTGATGCCGGGAGACGTCGATGCCCCACTCGGTGGTGTAGGCCGGGTCGTTGTAGTACATACGGCTGCCGTCAAGAACAAAGAGGTTTTTGTTGTAGGGGGCCACCGGCACATCCCGCACCACAGGCAGGAACTTTTTCCGGAACTTGATGTAGCCGGACTGGCCAGGGTCGTTGACCTCCTGGTATTCCCAGCCGTTGATGCGGGAGACAATGGCGCACATCTCCGCCCGGTTGATGCCGTCGCCGGGGTGGTAGTAGCGCTGTCCGCCGCTGATGGAGCCGTTTAGAATCCCCTCTTCATAGAGGGCCAGGGTGTAGCCGTCGTCCACATCGGCAAAGGGGGAGGCCCCCTCCCGGGGCAGCAGGCCCATGGCCACGCCGGCGATGCGGGAGATGGTCAGGCGGCTGACGGGGCCGTCCAGGCTGGCGATCTCCCCGGGGTAGACGCACCCCAGGCTCTCCGCCAGGGCCAGATAGTTCGCGGCCCAGTGACCGGCGGCGGCGTTGCCCGGGTCCTGATAGCCCGCCGCCACCAGGATCAGCTTCAGCGCCTCCCCGGCGCTCAGCTCCTTTTCCGCCTGGAAGGTGCCGTCGGCGTATCCGCCCACAATCTCCTTGACGCTGAGCTCCCGAACATAGCTGTAGTACCAGTCCGTACTGGAGACGTCCCGGTAGGGGTTGACCCAGGCCGTCACGTCCGCCTCGCCCGCGGAGCCGGAGCCCTCGCCGTCCCAGCGGGCGGTGACGTTCCGGTTCTCCAGCGCCGTCTCCTGACCTGTCAGCTGGGTCCCGTCCTCCAGATACCAGCCCAGGAAGGTGCGTCCCTTCTGCACCGGCACAGCCAGGTCCCCATAGGGTTGGCCCACGGGGTAAAAGACGGTCCTGTTCTCCACGGAGCCGCCGTTGGGATTATAATGTATGTAGGCGTAGCTGTCCGGCCCGGCGTTGTCGTACTGGCCGTAGAGGAACAGGTACGCCTCCCGCAGCCGCCGGTTCACCAGGCTCTCCCGCACCATGGACCCCTGGTGGCACCAGGTGGCGATGGCGTTGACCACCTCCACCTCGCTGTACTGCCAGATGCCGCTGATGAGGTAGCCGCAGAACCGGTACTCCGGCACAATCCACTGCGTCCCCAGGTTGTAGGTCATGCTGACCATGGCGTCAAACTGGTACTGGGTAACCGAGATGCTGTAGTCCATCAGAAGGCCGTTGACCACGTCCTCTGCCACCACCAGGGCCTCCCGCATCAGCCGGTCCGCCTCTGCCTCGGAGATGCCGCCGGGGTAGTCCGCCGGGTCGCAGAGGGTGCCGTAGCCGATGTAATATTTGCCGTTATCCTCGTAGGCGGTGCTGCTGTAGCCCTCAAATTCCTCTATCATCCGCACGCCCTCGCCGCTGGTGGTATAGGTGTCCACCGCCAGGGCCGCCGCTGGCAGCAGGGTCAGCACCAGGAGGATGCTCAGGCTCATCGCCAGAATTCGTTTTGTCGGTTCACGCATTTTCATGGGCACTCTCACTTTCTCCGGCCGCGGGTTGGGCGGGAAATAATATTCGACAGCATTTTACCATATTCGCCCCCAAAAAGGAAGGGAAAAGTGAAGGAATTAATTAAATTGTAACACAGCCGCCCGCCGGGCCGTAAACTGTAAGAAAAAGGTGAAATTTTGCTCTTGCCAATTTTCTCGCAGTGGAGTATAATTAAGACAATTATGGCTAGCGGTAGAAAGGCCGCTTCCGGCCCGCCAAAGGCGGCCGGCTCCTCTTGAAATTGTTTTGGAGAAAGGATGCTTGCTTATGCGTAAGAGTATCAAAAAATTAGTGGGAATCCGGGTGGTGGCGGCGCTGGCCTCGGTGCTGCTGTTCAGCTTCGTGACTACCTACAACATTTTCCGAATCCAGAGCATACAGGCCGATAACGCCCAGGCCAAACTTCTCTTGGACAACGCCCAGAAGGCGGAGACCGCCCACTATAAATGGGCCACCAACCTCAGCAACGCCCTCTACGCGGGCACGGAGTTCACCGGCAGCATTGACCCCACCAGCTGCGTCCTGGGCCAGTGGCTCTACGGAGAGGCGGGCACAGAGGACGAGGGCGTGCTCTCCCTGCGCACCCAACTGGAGCCCCTCCACAAGACGCTCCACGCCTCCGCTACCGAGGCGCTGAACATGTCCAGCAGAACCCGGGCCCAGGAGTATTTTCAGGACACAATCCAAACCAACCTTGTAACCCTGGTTGGCCTGCTGGACAAGGTTGTGGAGCGGGGGACTGCCCTCAGCCAGGAGAGCGAGGCCCGCATGGAGCGCACCATCCACATCATGCACCTGACGTGTGCATTCTGTCTGGCCTTGGCTCTTATCTGTCTTCTGAGCCTGGTGCAGTATGTGCTGCGCCACGTGGTCAAGGCTATTATTCAGATCACCGCCAGCAGTAAACCCCTTCAGGAGGGACGGCTTGACCTGGATCTGACCTTCACCGCCGAGGATGAGCTGGGCGGCCTGGCGGACACCCTCCGTAACTCTATGGGCCAGATCAACAGCTATGTGGCGGATATCAACCGCATTATGGGCCAGCTCTCCCAGGGCAATTTCGACGTACATACCTCCACCACCTTTATCGGGGATTTCCGCTCCATCGAGACCTCCATCGACAGTCTGACCACCACCCTCTCCGGCACGCTGGACCAGATTGGCCAGGCGGAGCGGCGCATCTCCGGCAACGCCGAGCAGCTCTCCAACAGCTCCCAGGCCCTGGCCCAGGGCGCTACCGAGCAGGCCAGCGCCATTGAGGAGATGTACGCCACCCTGGACGACCTCTCCAAGAGCGCGGAGCGCAACGTGCAGAGCGCCGGTCACGCCCAGGAGAACGCCCGGCTCACCGGCGAGCAGGTCACCCTCAGCGGCCAGCAGATGGAGGAAATGGTTGCCGCCATGCGGGACATTACCAACGCCTCTCAGGAGATTGGCCGCATCCTTTCCACCATTGAGAACATCGCTTTCCAAACCAACATTCTGGCGCTGAACGCCGCCGTGGAGGCGGCCCGGGCCGGAGCGGCGGGCAAGGGGTTCGCCGTGGTGGCCGACGAGGTACGCAGTCTGGCCTCCCAGTCCGACCAGGCGGCCAAGGCCACCAAGGACCTTATTGAGAACTCCGTCCAGGCCACGGAGCGGGGCAGCGCCATTGTGGGCGAGGTCTCCGGCACACTGGAAAAGACCCTGGAGCTGGTGACGCGCTCCAACAGCGACATCCATACCATCACCGAGGCCGTCCGCAGCGAGGCGGAGGCCATCGCCCAGGTGGCGGAGGCTGTGGGGCAGATTTCCGCCGTGGTACAGACCAACTCTGCCACCAGTGAGGAGTCTGCGGCGGTGAGCTCTGAGCTCTTCGACCAGGTCCGCCTGCTCCAGGAGCAGACCCGGCGGTTCCGCCTTAAGGGCAGCGGCAGCCTCCCGGCCTGAGAAATCCCATAAAATATTCCCGGCTGACACCAATTCGGTGTCAGCCGGGTTCTTTTTCCATCCTTTTGCCCCCTTGAGCCAGACGCCACCGGAGACCGCTGTAGCGCCGCTGCTGGCGGTCATTCTCCGCCATGCGGCTTAGGGCGGCGTCGTCCCCCACCACCACCAGCAGCTCCCTGGCCCGGGTGATGCCGGTGTACAGCACGCCCCGCACCATCAGCGCCGGGGCGGCGGGCAGGGCGGCCAGTACCACCGCCCGGTATTCGCTGCCCTGGCTCTTATGTACGGTCACCGCGTAGGCCAGCTCCAGTTCGGAGAGCATGTCCGCGGTGTAGGTGGCAGTCCGGTCGTCGAAGCGGATGGACAGCAGCTCCCCGCCGGGGTCGATGTCCTCCACCACGCCCACGTCCCCGTTGAAAATGCCTGAGCCGGTAACGCCGTCGTTTCTCACCCAGAGCACGTCGTAATTGTTGCGCACCTGCATCACGCGGTCCCCGGTCCGGAACACCACTTCGCCCCAGACCTTCTGCCGCTTCTCCGGCCCCGGGGGGTTCAGCGCGGCCTGAAGGGCCTGGTTCAGGGCCCAGGTGCCCCACTCCCCCCGCCGGGTGGGGCATAGGACCTGAATCTGTCCGGACTCCACCCCCATATTCTGGGGCAGGCGGGTCCGGCACAGCTCCACAACCAGGTCCACCGCCGCCAGGGGGTCCCGACGGCGCATGAAGAAGAAATCTCCATCCGGATGGTTTTTCAGGTCCGGCAGCTTCCCCTGGTTCACCGCGTGGGCCGCCCGGACAATGGCCGACGCCTCCGCCTGCCGGAAAATCTCCGTCAGATGCACCGTCTCCACCCGTCCGCTGCGGATGAGGTCCCCAAACACGTTCCCCGGCCCTACAGAGGGCAGCTGGTCCGGGTCCCCCACCATCACCAGACGGCAGCCGTCCTTCATGGCCGCCAACAGAGCGCTCATGAGGGGCAGGTCCACCATGCTCATCTCGTCCACAATGACGGCCTCTGCCTCCAGGGGCTCCTTCTCGTTCTTCTGGAAGCTCACCTCGCCGGTGTCGTCCCTCCAGACCATGCCCAGCGCCCGGTGGATGGTCTGTGCCTCCCGGCCGCAGAGTTCCCCCAGCCGCTTCGCCGCCCGGCCCGTGGGGGCCATCAGCATGGTGGTGCAGCCCATTCGGTCCAACATGGCCAAGATCCCCCGCACAGAGGTGGTCTTGCCGGTGCCGGGGCCGCCGGTAAGCAGCACCACCCCCTGCCGCGCCGCCAGCTCCACCGCCCGCCGCTGGGCCGGGGCGTAGATAACGGCCTGTTCCGCCTCAATTTGCTCCAAGATCTCGTCTGTCCGGCTCGCCACGTAGTCCATCCGGTCCGCCTGGCACTGGAGCATCCGCTCCAGTTTTTCGGTCACGTGGATTTCCGCCTCGTACAGCCGGCGGAGATAGCAGGCCTCCACCTTGGCCACCCGTTGGCATTTGACGGCGCCCCGGGCGATGAGGTTGTCTAAGGCGGCTTCCATCAGGTCCGGCGGGCAGTCGATGAGCTGGGACGCCGCCCCGATCAGCTTGTCCCGCGGTAAAAAGATGTGGCCGTTATTGAGGTTGTGGCTCAGCTCGAAGAGCACTGCCGCCTCCATCCGGCGGCTGCTGTCCCCGGCCATGCCCATGGAGAGGGCGATCTGGTCCATAACGGCGAAATCCACCCCGTACATTTCGTCCACCAGCAGGTAGGGATTCTCCTTCACCCGCTCCAGGGCCCCGGGCCCGTAGTGCCGGTAGAGCTGCACCGCCAGGACCAGGGGCAGGTCGTTCAGGGTGAGGAATTCCAACAGGCGGCGCATCCCCGTCACATAGCGGTAGCTCTCGCAGATTTCCCGGGCCCGTCTGGGGGTGACGCCCCTGATTTTCGCCAGCTCCTCCGGCTCATCCTCCAGCACCGCCAGGGTGTTTACGCCAAAGCGCTGTACCAGCCGGTCCGCGGTGGCGGGACCGATGCCCTTGATGACGCCGGAGGAGAGGTAGTCCAGGATTTCGTTCTCCGTGGTGGGCATGTGCCGCTCCACCTGGCCAGCCTGGACCTGATCGCCGTGGACCGGGTGGCTCACCCAGTGGCCGGTGACGATCAGGTTCTCCCCCGGCGCGGCGCAGGGGATGGTACCCACCACCGTCACCGCCTCCCCGTCGCCGGTGACCAGGCGGAGCACCGTATACCCGTTTTCCTCGTTCTGGAAGATCACGTGCTGAATGGTTCCGTCTATGGTGCAGCGCCCGTCCATGGCGTTCCTCCTTCAGGTCAAAAGAAAATCTGCGGGGGCTACCCCGCCAGATATCCGGCGACTTCGTCCTTTTGGCAAAGGGTCACCCACCGGTTCCGCCGCTCCAGCGCCCGGGAGAGGCGCTTCCCCTCCTCGCTGAGGCCGCAGTCCACCAGCAGAACCATCCCGATGACCCCCTGTTCCTGCCGCAGGCGCTCCAGGATATGTACCTGCTCCTCCAACGTCTCTCCGGCCCCCTGGGCGGGGATCACCGCCACCACGCCCGGCCGCCTCTCCGGCCCGGCGTACAGCACAACCTTAACCACCGCCCACATCATGGACGCCAATCCTATGGCCGCCAGCATGGCCACCAGTCCGTCCTGCCATAGCTGCATAAGCTCCTCCATTCCGCCGCCCTCTGGCGGCGTTGATTTCCTTATGCCAGCTTATGCGGCTGCGGGGAGGTTTGACAGTCACAGGTTGAGCCCGGCAAGCCGCGCACGGCCTCCGGAAATCTCCACTACAGAGTAGCATCCCTGCAAAAAAAGGACTCCGGCCTCTATCAGCTGGTCCCGGTCTGCCAAGCCCAGGTGCAGCAGCAACATGGAGAGGGACCCGTTGTGGGCGGCAATCAGGGTATCCTCGCCCTTTTCGATGATCTGGTCCACACACCGGCCCACCCGGTCCGCCATTTGGGCCGGGGATTCGCCCCCCGGCGGGATCACGTGGAGCCAGTCGCCTATATAGGCGTCCCGAAGGCCGGGGAATTTTTCCTCTATCTCGTCCCAGGTGGTGTCCTCCATCCCGCCCACGAACTGCTCCCGCAGCCCGGGACATTTCTCCGGCAGCACGTCCCGCCCCTCCAGGCAGATGAGGGCGGTGTCCCAGGCCCGCTGTAAATCGCTGGCGCAGCAGCGGGTAAAGGACACGCCCCGCAGCTTCTCCGCCGCCTGCCGGGCCTGCCGGCGGCCTTCCTCCGTCAGCGGATAGTCGGTTTGTCCGTGAAAGGTCCTACGGGCATTCCCCACGGACTGCCCGTGGCGCACCAGATACAAATACATGGCTTTTCTCCTTCTCACTCAAAACAGGCTTGCCACGCCGTAGGTCAGCACGCTGATGGCCACCCCGGCGATGAGGATTCCGGCGAAGATGGAGGGCAGGGCTTTCCGCAGGGGCATGTCCAGGAAAGCCGCGGCCAGGGACCCGGTCCAGGCCCCGGTACCCGGCAGGGGGATGGCCACAAAAATCAGGAGGCCCAGGTACTTATATTTTGTCACCTTCTGGCCTTTGAGGTGGGCTTTCCGCTCCAGGCGGTCCACCAGGCCGTCCAACCAGGGGAGCCTCCGGCGGACCCACAGGAAAATCCGCCGGATATAGACGATGATAAAGGGCACCGGCAGCATGTTCCCCACAATCGCCGCCAGGAACGCCGCCCAGACCGGCAGTCCCCTGGCTACGCCGAAGGGGATGCCCCCCCGCAGCTCCACCACCGGGATCATAGACACCAGGGCGGTAAAGCAGAACTCCCCCAGTGGGTTCTCGGTGAGCCAGGGCATCAGGTCCGCCGGCAGTGTTTGCGTCACTAAATTCATATCCATTTCGGGAACCTCATTTCTATTTCGCCAGGATTTTTTTCAGGTATTTGCCGGTATAGCTGGCCTCGCAGGCGGCGATTTCCTCTGGGGCGCCGGTGCAGACCACAGTGCCGCCGCCGTCGCCGCCCTCGGGGCCCAGGTCGATGATGTGGTCCGCGCATTTGATCACGTCCAGGTTGTGCTCAATGACCACCACGGTGTTGCCCGCGTCCACCAGCCGCTGCAAGACCTCCAGCAGCTTGCCCACGTCGTCGGTGTGGAGGCCGGTGGTGGGCTCGTCCAGGATATAGATGGTGCTGCCGGTGCTGCGCTTGGAGAGCTCGGTTGCCAGCTTCACCCGCTGGGCCTCGCCGCCGGAGAGGGTGGTGGATGCCTGTCCC
>CATIYU010000094.1 GCA_949739085.1 uncultured Eubacteriales bacterium
GAATCCCTCTGCGGGAGAACAGTTGGAACCTGTCTGCCCCAAAGAAATTCTCATACGAAGGGAGCCGCATCAATGACTTCACCGCTCCACTCGGTGTGTGGATTAGTTTCTTTGCGATGCTGTCGATTTCATAGTCCTCAAAGTGGTAGAGGAATCCACAATGATTGTGGTACACGTCACCAACCTGGCACACATTACTTCCGTTAGGAGGTGCGTCTTTCTCATGGGCGGGATTCCACCAACAATTTTCATCATGCGAGTTCAGGAACTGCATGATATTGGAGGCCCCGTAGTCAGGATTGCCGTACACTTTTGCGGAATAATCATCGCTCTGGCGCTCTCTCGCATCGAAACATATGTAATCGAGCACCTTTTCGGAGATAAAATCGCCGTTTGGAGTTGCCTTCAGCCACATAATCGGGAAGGTTTCGTCAGCGCTTACGCCATACTGTCCAAACATCAGCTTTGTTCCGACTTTTATCTTACCGACCGTTGTTTCTGTCACAGGGCACACCTCCTCCCTTGACCTGCTGGCGCATTAAAACGCCAGCAGGTCAAAGTTAAACACATCGAAAATCAGGAGTTTCTTCAACCCTTTGCCGTTGACGAAGTTTACGAAGTTGGCCACGCCCAGGGCGCAGATGGCTCGCACCGTCGGCGCAACACCCAAAGTGATGCCGCAGGCGGAGACCGGCGTTTCATCCTTGGCCTCGTCATGAGAGAACTGCATGGAGTTGAGCAGGTCTTCCTTCATCTTGTGGTCAGACCAATCGGCAGCGTAGTGCTGGGCGGACTCCAGTAAGGTGCGGAAGTCCAGCATAGCCTTGATGAAGGGGTTGTCGAAGTGCTTCTCGACAATCTGCCGCCGGAGCTCAATATTATCCACACAGAGGAACACATAGCCGCTGAGCTTCTGCCCATTCCATCCGTCAGGATACAGCTTGAGCTCGTCTTTCACTTCGGGGTTGAGCTCAAACAGAATGTCTGCCAGAGCCTCCACCTTGGAACGGCCCACATCCTGCTGGCGGAAAATCTGGTTGGCCAGATTATGGGGATTGACCACATCCATATCCCACAGAGCGATGTTGGTCAGGCCAAGACGCACGAGGTTCTCGGCGATGGTGGCTCCAACCGACCCGCATCCAACAATGTGGATGCGGGCATCAACCTTCTCAGGCTGGAAGTATTCATAGCTTTTCGACAAATCCATATATGTACCTCCTTATTTGGCACTCCAGTTGTAGGGGTTCTCTTCGTCATCTCCGAAGCCGTCGATGGCTTGCTGCCCGGCGTTCTTGCCGTACCAACCCGCGCCAATCCGCGTCCGAGGCTTGTCTCCAGAAGCCGGGGGTATGATAGAGGCGACCTTACTTCCCTGTGCGGAACCAAGCGGGTTGTATGGACCGCTTGCCCCCGTAGGCTTAGGCGTAGTTGCGGCGGCAGAAGCGGCTGCGCCGGGGGCCCGGTACGAATTGTAGGAGTACACCCGGTCTTTCACCATGGCCTTGGCAGTAGTCAAGAACTCTTTCAAGTCGCCGACCTCATCCAAAATCTTGACGGTCACATCACTGTTTTCAAACAGCGTGTTCTCCTTCATGTCGTAGACTTTGATGTTGCTGGCAAACGACTTGTTCCAAATCATGAAGATGTAGAAGTCGTTGTCGCCCAGCATCTGGAGGATTTCCTCCTGATGGTTCAGGTCTACGCTGGAGGGGGTCGGAGCCATCCGAACATGGCTATGCCCCTGCATACGGATGGCGTTGAACCGCTCGTCCTCGATGTTCTCCATCAGCCATGTAGCATACTTCTCAGTGTCCATCTCGACCGTGGAGGCGGAGACCTCCTGTGGGTAGACCAGGATATCGGTGATAATATACTCACACTCGGGGCCAGTGGGCGTTTCCTCACCCTCGGCCTCGCCCAACCGGTGGGCAACGCCATGCCACGCGACTTCCTTGTCGAACTCATTGATGAGGATGACCATCTTCGCCCAGGCCGGAGGCGTGAAGAAAATCTTAGCCTTCCGGTCACCACTGGAAAAGGTCTTGGTAAAATTCAGTTTTCCATCGGAGAGCTTGGCGAGTTGCAGTGCTTTTTCAAAGTCGCTGCGGCACTCCTCCATGTACTCTGGGGTCATCTTAATCAGCCTGCTCATCCACCGTTTCCTCCTTTTCTGCTTTCTCCCCATTTTCTTTCGCCTCCTCTGCGGGCTTGTCCTGCTCCTCCAGCCACCGGACGGCCTGCTCTGCATTAACGACGCTGCCATCGGGAAGCTCAATGCACTTAGTTCCGTCCCAGAAGGAGTTCATGAACGACTCCATAACCGTGGAGTCGCCCCAGTTCAGGCTCTTGCAGGAAGCAACGCATTGCTCTACAGCCGCGATGTAATTGCGCTTGCGCAGCATATCGTTGATAGTCCGCTGATAGTTACCCATACACGCATATCCATTGATGTGCGTGTTCGGCATATATCCGTCGAACTCGAAGTCAAAGTTGTGACCCCGAATACCTTCGACGCTACCGTTCAGGTTGAACCGATAGGCGGCGCAAAACCGAATCCGCAGTCTCGGATTCTCACTCACGAAAATCTCCATCAGGAGCTTTTCGGCTTTCGCAGCTCCAGCCTCACCACGATGAGCCAAACCATAGCGGTAGGCAAAGCTGTTCCGGTTGCGGATGATACGTTCCGCCATGTCGCTGTCGAAGTATTCCAGATAGTCCTTAACAGAGAAGAACATATCGGTGTTTGTCACACGCTCCAGAACCAGACGCCGGTTGCAGAGGAAGTATTCCATAATCTCAGAGTCGCCACCCTCAGCAATCTTCGCCTCCAGGCCCATCAGCCGGATACAACTCTCGTTCCGATACCGGAGATATTCACCGATGGAGTTGTTCAGCTCGGTAATCTTGCTGTCGTAGGACGAGATATCCCTCTTCACCCGGTCGCACTCCATCTTCTCATACCGGGTTTCAAAGTCGCCGAGCATCTGGCGAATCCGGGCCGACCGGAAGTCGTACTTCTCAGCCATCTTGGCAAGGCACTGATTGTAGTCATCGGGACTGGTCTTCCGCATGGAGTGAACCAGTTCCATCTCATCCTTGGAAAGACCAACCTCGGGGTCAAAATACCACGGCATCATGGCCAAGATGGAGACCTGAAGGTAGTGCATCTTCTTGTTGTCCAGGTTCTCCACGAACACGATAGTGCTCTTCAGCTCCGGGTTGATGTAGCAGTCCAGAGTGAAGGACTTGCGATAGAAGACCTTCAGTTTCTCCTGTCGGCAATAGCCGTTGTAGAGAGACATGAACTTCTTTTCGATAGCCTCAAAGCTGAGCTCATTGCCTTCCTGGCTGGACTTCAGGTTGTGGATGACGAGCTGGCCTCTGTGGTGGAGCCGGTGGTTGCTGCAGAAAGCGCCAACCAACGTATCGGCAGACGCTCCTCGAATGGTTCCGATGTCGTAGTTGGAGGAGCCAAACACCAGATTGATGCAGTCTTCCTCGCCCATACGAGGTGCCAAGAGGGCACGGAGTGTAGCGAGGAACGAGATATCGTACCCAAAGGCGGAGCCTGTTATGTTCTGGAAACAGGCATTGGCGGCGTCCGTGGTGAACGGCGTCTGTGTGATATTTGCCTTGAACATAGAAACACCTCACTTATTTTACTTTCATTGCGGGAGAAGCTGGGCTCGAACCAGCAAAGAGGCGCGACCTCCGGGGTTAAAAACTCCCCTGCGTCTAACCAATTCCGCCATTCTCCCGTGGGAAGCC
>CATIYU010000095.1 GCA_949739085.1 uncultured Eubacteriales bacterium
ACGGAGCCGAAGTTGCCGTGACCCTCCACCAGCATGTAGCGCATGGAGAAGTTCTGGGCCAGCCGTACCATGGCGTCATAAACGGAGCCGTCGCCATGGGGGTGGTAGTGGCCCAGCACGTCGCCCACGCAGGTGGCGGATTTTTTAAAGGGCTTGTCGCTGGTGAGTCCGCCCTCGTACATGGTGTAGAGGATCCTGCGGTGGACGGGCTTCAGGCCGTCGCGCACGTCCGGCAGGGCCCGGCCCACGATGACGCTCATGGCGTACTGCTTGTAGCTCTCCTCCATCTCGCCAACCAGTTCGCTCTCGGTGATGACCTGGTTGGGAAAGGCGATATCTTCCGGCTTGTAATCTCTGTTGTGTGCCATTTGCACCTCCTAATTGCCATAGGCTGTAGGGCATACATACTTTTTCTTGAAAGAAAAAGTATCAAAAAGAACTTTTGTCGAAAGGCTTTCGCCTTTCTCCATGCTTAACCCAATGAAAACATAAAGCAAAACAACGTTTTGCGCCAAAATTTTCTTTTGATTCTTTTCTTTTATAAAAGAAAAGAATGAATGCCCTTCCGTCTGATTTAGTAGTCCAGATTGAGCGCGTACTTTGCGTTGCGCTCGATCCATTCCTTTCTGGGTTCCACCTCCTCGCCCATGAGCACGGTAAACACCTGGTCCGCAGCCACGGCGTCGTCCAGGGTAATGCGGCGGAGGGTTCTTTTTTCCGGGTCCATGGTGGTATCCCAGAGCTCGTGGGCGTCCATCTCGCCCAGGCCCTTAAAGCGGTTGATGTCAATTTTCACGTTAGGGTTGCCGCCCCGCATCTCAGCGGAGATGGCGTCCCGCTCCTCGTCAGAGTAGGCCACCCGCTGCTGTTTGCCTCTGGCGAGCTTGTAGAGGGGGGGCACGGCGGAATAGACATATCCTCTCTCAATAAGCGGCCGCATGTACCGGAAAAAGAAGGTCAGCAGCAGGGTACGGATATGCGCACCGTCCACGTCGGCATCGGCCATGATGATGATTTTGTGATAGCGCAGCTTCTCAATGTTAAATTCCTCCCCGATGCCCGCTCCCAGGCCCAGCACCAGGGGATACAGCTTGTCGTTTCCGTAAATCTTGTCAGCCCTGGCCTTCTCCACGTTGAGCATCTTCCCCCACATGGCTAGAATAGCCTGGAACCGGCTGTCCCGCCCCTGGATGGCGGAGCCGGCAGCGGAGTCCCCCTCCACGATGTAGAGCTCGCAGAGGGCAGGGTCCCGCTCGTTGCAGTCCTGGAGCTTGTCGGGCATCTGTCCGGACTCCAGGGCTGTTTTTCTCCGCACGGACTCTCTGGCCTTTCTGGCGGCCTCTCTGGCCCGGGAAGCCATCATGGCCTTGTCGAGAATCGCCCTGGCCACTCTGGGATTTTCCTCCAAATACTCCTCCAGCCGCTCGTTCACAACGGCGCTGGTGAGGGTTCGGATGGAGGCGTTGCCAAGCTTTGCCTTGGTCTGTCCCTCGAATTGCGCCTCGGTGAGCTTCACGGAGATGACGCAGGTAATGCCCTCCCGGCAGTCCTCGCCGGAGACCTTGTCGTCCCCCTTGAGGATGTTTGCCTTTTTGCCGTAGGCGTTGAGGGCGTTGGTGAGGGCTCTTTTGAAGCCCTCCTCGTGCATTCCGCCCTCTGGTGTGCGCACGTCGTTGGCAAAGGAGACGATGGTCTCGGTGTAGGTGTCCGTATACTGCATGGCCACCTCCACGGAGGAGTCCTCCTTCTGCCCGGCCATATAGATTACGTCCTCATGGACGGCGGCCTTATTGAGGTTGAGCCAGGAGACATATTCCCGGATGCCGCCGTCATAGCGCATGACGTCGCTGTCCTCCTGGCCCGGCCTGGCGTCCCGGGTTTTGATGGTGACTCCGGCGTTGAGGAACGCCTGCTGGCGCATCCGGGTATGGATGGTGTCATAGTGATAGGTGGTGGTGTCAAACATCTGGGGGTCCGGCTTGAAGGTGATGACGCTGCCGGTTTTTTCGGTGTCTCCCACCACCCTCATCTCCTGGGTGACCTCTCCCCGGGCGAACTTCATCTCGTAGATCTTCCCGTCCTTGTGTACCTGAACCTCCAGCCACTCGGACAGGGCGTTCACCACGCTCGCGCCCACGCCGTGGAGGCCACCGGAGACCTTATAGCCGCCTCCGCCGAACTTACCGCCTGCGTGGAGCACGGTAAAGACCACCTCCAAAGCGGGCCGTCCGGTCTGGGGCTGGGTGTCCACGGGGATGCCCCGGCCGTTGTCGGAGACGGTAATGGTGCCTCCCTCGTTGATGGTCACGGAAATCTCGTCGCAGAACCCGGCAAGGGCCTCGTCAATGGCGTTGTCCACGATCTCGTAAACCAGATGGTGGAGTCCCGACTCGCTGGTGGAGCCGATATACATGCCCGGCCTTTTCCGGACGGCCTCCAGCCCCTCCAGGACCTGGATTTCAGAGCCGCCGTACTCGTGCTCCACCTGGCCGGGGCCGGCCAGGTCCATCAAATCATTTTTTTCATCAATCATAGTCAAACGACCTCCTAGGATTTCAGTAGTCAAACACCGCGAATGCTGCAAGCGGAGAACCCCCTCTTAAAAGGAGCGAGGGGCGTTTCGCGTTATCCGGCTACATCGGGTTTGGAAAAAGGGAACTGGTTCAGACGTCCCTGCAAGGTGGCTGGGGACAGCGGGGAGAGGTAGACAGCGGGCCAGCTCCCCTTTGGGCAGCACAGGGCAAATGATTTTGGAAGCTCTTCGCCCACGGCGGAGACCATGCCCTCCTCCTCAGCCGCCCGTAAAAACTCCCGGGTGGCCTTGGCAGTGGAGGCGTTGTCCAGATCAAAGATACCGATAATATCCTCCGCCGCAACAGAAACGCTGCTGCCCAAATGCAGAAAAAGCATAGAAAGAATACCTCCTGTCAGCGGATGACGCCCTCCCGCACATGAAAGACCCGTCCCGCCAGCATCCGGCTGAGCCGGTCGTCCTCGCAGCAGGTGATAAACACCTGACCGCCGCCGACGCGGTTCAGGACAAACTCCTGCCGCTTGGGGTCCAGTTCGCTGAGCACGTCGTCCAGCAGGAGGATGGGGTACTCCCCCAGAATTTCCCGGTGGATCTCCCGCGCGGCCAGCTTCAGGGAGAGGGCGGCGGTCCTGGTCTGGCCCTGGGACGCGTAGGAGCGGGCGGGAAGGCCGTTTAGGAGCACCTCTAAGTCGTCCTTGTGGGGCCCGGAGAGGCATTGCCTGCTGGAGATCTCGGCGTAGTGGTGTTCCCTCTGGTGGTTGATGAGCTGTATTACCAGCAGCTTCAGGTCCCCGAAGGGGTCCTCCACGGTCTTCACGGTTTTATATTGGATCTCCAATTTCTCTTTGCCGCCGGAGCATTCGCTGTGGGCGGCGGCGGCAAACTGGTTTAGGAGCTTGACGAACCTGGCCCGGTAGTGGATAAGGACGGCCCCGGCCCCGGCCATCTGCAAATTAAAGTCCGGCAGAGTGGCCAGGAGGTCCGGCCTCTCGCCGCAGTCCCGGAGAATGCGGGTCTTGTGCTCGTGGAGCCGCTGGTACTCGGCCAGGGCGGCCGCATACTTGGGCCGGAGCTGGGAGAGGGACGCGTCCATGAATTTCCGCCGGGCGGCGGGTCCCTCCCGGATGAGATGCAGGTCCTCCGGACAGAAAAAGACGGTATTCAGGGCCTGGCTCAGGTCGGAGGCGGCTTTTACCGGCACTTTGTTGATGGTGATTTTCTTCTTTCTGCCGTAACCCGCCTCAATACGGCTTACAAACTGCCTGCCCCTGGCGTATATGCTCCCCTCCAACAAGAACCCATCCTGATCGAAGCGGACGAGTTCCCGGTCAGTCCGGGTGCGGTGGCTCTTTCCGCCGGAGAGGCAGACCATGGCTTCCAGGAGATTGGTTTTCCCCTGGGCGTTGTCGCCGCAGATGACGTTGCACACGGGGTCGAACTCCGCCGACTGCCCGGCATAGTTGCGGAAGTCCTCCAGATAAAGGCTTTCAAGGCGCATAGACCACCTGAAGCTCCCGCCCTTGGAATTGGACTACGTCGCCAGGGCGCAGCTTTTTCCCCCTCTGGGTGCAGATCTGGCCGTTCACGAATGCCTGTCCGTCCTGTATGAGCACCTTAGCTTCCCCGCCGGTGGCGGCCAGGCTGCTCAGTTTAAGGAGGTCCTGGAGCTTGATATATTCCGTTGTAATGGCAATTGTTTCCATGATTCAGTATATCCAATCAGCTGTTTTTCAGACGCACGGGAAGCACCATATAGAGGAACTTCTCCTCCCCCTCCACGGGGGTGATGACGCAGGGGGAGATGCCGGTGTTCAGCTCCAGGCACACCTGGTCCGCCGGGGCGTACTTAAGGGCCTCCATAAGGTAGCGGTTGTTAAACCCGATCTCCAGGCCGTCCCCGTCTCCGGACACCCGGCAGATGTCCTTTGCCTCTCCGATGGCGGTTTTCGCGGACAAAAGAACCTGGTCCTTTTGGAAGATGCAGCGCACGGGGCTTTTCTGCTTGTCGGACACCACCACGGACACCCGGTCAATGGAGTCAATGAGAGTTTTCGTTCCCGCGGTGATCCGGATGGGATTGCTTCTGGGGATAGCGGTCTTGTAGTCCAGGAATTCCCCCTCCAGCCTGCGGCAGATGAGCTGGGTTTTGCCGGCTTCAAAGAGGAGATGCCGTTTTCCCAGGGTAATGGCGATGGGGTCCTCCACGTCTTCGCAGATTTTTTCCACCTCATTGAGGGCGGCGCCCGGGGCGACAAACCGGAACGCGCCGCTTCCGGCGCTCTCCAGGGGTTCCCGGCGCAGGGCCAGCCGGAACCCGTCCACGCTGACTACAGTTAAAGTGTTTTCGCTGATTTCAAACAGGGACCCAGTGTGAATGGGTCTGGTTTCGTCGGAGGAGACGGCGAAGGACGTCTCGGAGATCATGGCCCGGAGCACGTTTTGTTGGATCTGGATGGAGAATTCGTCCTCCACCTCCGGCAGTTCTGGGTAGTCGGCAGCGGAGAGGGCCTGAATGTTGTCGTAAACAGTATCTCCACAGATGAGGGTAACATTCAGATTTTCGTCGGAGGAGAAGGCTACCACGTCGTCGGGGAGGCGGCGGATGATGTCCGCCAGGAGCCGGGCGGAGAGGACCAGGGAACCTTCCTCGGTAACGCTGGCCTCCACCTCTGTCCGGATTCCGGTATTCATATTGTAGCCAGAGACGGTGAGGGCGGTTTTAGCTTGCAGCAGCACGCCTTCCAGGGCGGGGATGGAGCTTTTAGGGGCGACAGCCCTGGACGCGGTGTTAACAGCGGACTGTAGAATAGATTTTTCACAGGAAAACTTCATAGCGTGGCGTCCTTTCAGATTTTTTGGTTCAGGAGGTATAATTTCCCTCCCAGAAGCATAAGCTTATATATTTTAGCAGTGGGAGCAGTAGGGCGAAAAAATGTGGAAACCGGCGGATTTCCCTTGAAACGACAGGAAATTTTTGTACACAGGGGGCTGTGGAAATTCCTTCCGTTTCTCCACAGTTTTCCACAGCCCCGAGACCCGCTGTATTTATCCACATACCCTGTGGAGAGAATTTTGTTAAAATTGTGGAAAACGTCGGGGAAAATGTGTAAAACCGGCGGACCGGTTTCCGGGGCTATTTGCTGGAATTGATGTTGGTGATAATGGCCTTTACGGTGCCAGAGTAGTTGGAGTCGGTTTTCATCTTTTTCTCTACTTTCCCAACGGAGTTGTAGACGGTGGAGTGGTCCCTCCCGCCGAAGATCCGGCCTGTGTCGTCCAGGGACAGGCTGGTGAGGCGGCGGATCAGGTACATGGCGATCTGCCGGGCGTTTAGGCAGTCTCTGCTGCGGGACTGCCCCTTAATCTGCTCCTCTTCGATACGGAAGTACCGGCAGACCTCCCGGATGATGACCTCCGGGGTGATGATAAATTCGCTGGACTTGCTCATGTCCTGGATCGCCCGGTCCACGGTCTCCCGGTTGATGTCCACGCCGTCCAGGTCCCGGTAGGCTTTGATCTTCTTGACGGTGCCTTCCAGCTGCCGGACGTTGGCGGTAATTTTGTTGGCGATGTAGTGGGCGATTTCGTCGGAGAGGAGGAACCCCAGCTGAGCGGCCTTGTTTTTGATGATGGCCACCCGGGTTTCCAGTGCTGGGGGCTGTACGTCGGCCATCAGGCCCCACTCAAAGCGGGTCCGGAGCCGGTCGTCCAGCTGGGCCATCTCGTGGGGAGGCCGGTCGGAGGTGAGCACAATCTGTTTTTTGCTCTCGTAGAGGGTGTTGAAGGTGTGGAAGAACTCGTTCTGGGTCTCTACCTTACCGGCGACAAACTGGATGTCGTCCACCAGCATCAGGTCGGCTTCCCGGTACTTGGTGCGGAAGTCCCCGGCCTTTCCGGAGCGGACGGACTCAATGAAGTCGTTGATGAACTCGTCGCCTTTGATGTAGAGGATTCTGAAATTAGGGCTGTTCTGCCGGATGACGTGGGCGATGGCGTAGAGGAGGTGGGTTTTTCCCAGACCGGAGTCGCCGTAGATAAAGAGGGGGTTGTAGTGCTGGCCGGGCGCGTCGGCCACGGCCCTGGCGGCGGAGCAGGCCAGGCGGTTGGAAGGGCCGATCACGAAGGTCTCGAAGGTGAATTCGCCGCTCTCCATCAGGGAGGTGGGCTTCTGTTCCTCCTTGTTCTGGTACTGGCGGAGCATATTGTCGTCCAGGAGCCGCACGGCGATGTCGGCGGAAAAGATGTCCTTAAGACCGGCCTCGATGCTGGGGAGGAAGCGGTCCTGAATATTGGTGCGTTTAAAGCTGTTGGGGCAGTGGAGCACCAGCGTGTTTCCCTCCAGAGCGACAACGGTGGTTTCGTCGAACCAGGTTTTGATGGTGGTCTCGGAGAGATCCTCCCGCATTCTGGTCAAGATCATGGACCAGATATCGGAAACAGATTGCATAGGCTTGCTTCCTTTCTCTCTTAATGACGTAACTGGGCGGGCTTCCAAATATTCCAGACTAGTATACCAAAAAACGCGTCTGATTGCAACAGACACTTATTCTAATAATAAGAGAAAAAAGGGGGACAGAATTCTCTATCTCACCGGACGGGAAAAATTTTTCCCAGCAGGAAAGAATTCACCGTTCTTTCATAGATTTCGCATTGCTTTTCCTGTAGAATCTGTTATACTTCATTGTGGAATATTGTGGGCCGTCCCATAGGAATAGAAAGAGGAGGAGACGAAATGGCGAACCGGATTACAGTCACCATCTGCGGTGAGGACTACACCCTCATGGCGGAGGAGAGTCTGTCCTATATGCAGAAGGTGGCTGCCTTGGTGGATACGCGGATCAGCGAGATCATGGCTTCAGGCCGGGTCAGCCGTCTGGACGCGGCGGTTTTGACGGCGGCGAATCTGGCCGACGAGCTGATGAAGCAGCAGAGCAGCGCGGAGAATCTCCGCAGCCAGCTGAAGGGCTATTTGGACGACGTAAACAAGGCGAAGGCGGAGCTGAGCGAGTGCAGGCGGGAGCTGATGAAGCTCCAGCAGCAGCGGAAGAACTGAGGCCATGGAACTGCTCTCGCCAGCCGGCCACTGGGAATCTATGGAAGCGGCGGTCCAGAACGGCGCCGGCGCCGTGTATCTGGGCCTGGAGGACTGCAACGCCCGCCGCGGCGCGAAAAATTTCACCTCCGCGGAGTTTCCGGAGGCGGTTCGCTACTGCCATCTCCGGGGAGCAAAGGTGTACCTTACAGTAAATACCCTCCTCACGGACCGGGAGCTGCCGGTTGCGGAGGGTCTTCTGCGGCTGGCCAGCGCCTCCGGGGCGGACGGCGTCATCGTCCAGGACTGGGGTCTGGCGGCACTGGCCCGGGCCGTTGTGCCGGACCTGCCCCTCCACGGCAGCACCCAGATGACCGTCCACTCCCTGGCGGGCGTGGAGCGGGCGGCGTCTCTGGGCATGAACTGTGTGGTTCTGAGCCGGGAGCTCTCCCGGGAGGAGATCGCCCACATCTGCCGGCACAGCCCCATCAAAATTGAGGTCTTTGCCCACGGGGCCCTCTGTATGTGCTACTCCGGCCAGTGTGCCATGAGCGCCCTCATCGGGGGCCGCAGCGGGAACCGGGGCCTCTGCGCCCAGCCCTGCCGCCTGCCCTGCCGGGTGGACGGCGGCAGGAGCGCCCACCCCCTGAGTCTGAAGGACGCCAATCTCTCCGCCCATCTGGGGGAGCTGGAAGACATGGGGGTGTCCATCCTGAAGCTAGAAGGCCGCATGAAACGGCCGGAGTACGTGGCGGGGGTCACCCGCGTCTACGCCGCCCTTCTGCGGGAGCGCCGCCTCCCCACGCCGGAGGAGCTGGACCAGCTGGCCATGGCCTTTTCCCGGGACGGCTTCACCGAGGGCTACTGGCGGGGCCGCACGGGCCCCGGCATGTTCGGGGTCCGTCCGGAGAACGCCCCCAGCCCGGAGGAGCTGTTCCGGGCGGCGAAGGCGGCCTATAGCAGGGGGGATCTGCGCCGGGTGCCGGTGTCTCTCGCGGCGGAAATTCTTCCCGGCGCGCCCAGCCGCCTGACGGCGCGGGACCCGGAGGGCCGGGAGGCCCAATCGGAGGGCCCTGTTCCGGAGGGGGCCCGCAGCCGTCCCCTGGCGGCGGCGGACGTGAAGGCCCGGCTCTCCAAGACTGGCGGCACAGTGTTCTGCCCCTCGGAGGTGGCGCTTACGCTGGGAGAAAATCTCTCCCTTCCGGCCAGCGCCCTCAACGCTCTCCGCCGGGACGCCCTGGACCGCCTCTCCACATTGCGTACCCAGCTTCCTTCCCGCCGGGAGCGGCCCGCCCCTCCCCTGCCGGAGGACGCCTCTCCCCCGGGTCCGCCCCGGCTCACTGTCTCCCTCGCCTGCCCGGAGCAGTTGACGGCCCTCCTTGCGGACCACGCCGCTGTGATCTACGTCCCATTGGAGCGCATAGAGGAGTTTCCTGTTCTCTCCGGCCCGGCGGAGTATTGCGCCGCCCTCCCCCGCGTCTGTAAGGACTGGGAGGAACCGGCCCTTCTCCGCCTGCTGGAAGCGGCTCGTGAGCGGGGCTGCACCTCTCTGTGCGTCCAGAATCTGGCCCATCTGCGCCTTGCGGAGCGGCTGGGCCTGCCCGCCCGGGGCGGCTATGGCCTCAACGTGTTTAACAGCCGTTCCCTGGCCTGTCTGAGGGACTGGGGCCTTCTCAGCGCGGCCCTCTCCTTTGAGCTGCGGCACGAGCAGATCCGGGATCTGGCAAAACCCCTCCCCTGTGAGGCGGTGGTCTATGGCCGTCTGCCTCTGATGGTGACGGAGAACTGCCTTGTCTCCAACGCCAAGGGCTGTGCCGCCCGGAATTTGGCGGGCCCCTGCCGCCAGCCCCACTGGCTTACGGACCGCCAGGGGGAAAAATTCCCGCTCTACCCAGTCTTCGGCTGCCGCACGGAGATAGAAAACAGCAAAATCCTCTACCTGGCGGATAAACCGGAGTACCGGCGCTGCGGCCTTTGCTACGCCCAGCTGCGCTTCACTGCGGAGCCGCCGTCTGTGTGTGAATCGGTGTTCCGGCAGTATGAGGAGGGCGCTCCGGACAGGCCGGAGCATTTCACCCGGGGCCTGTTTTACCGGGGGGTAGAGTAGACGAAAAGTATATTTTACAAATAAGATAACATATAGTAAAAGGAAAACCGCTATGAAACTGCAAATCAAGCCCCTGTCTCCAAAGATTGGCCGGGAGATTCCCCTCCCCTACTACGCCACCCAGGGCGCGGCGGCTCTGGACCTCCACGCCTGTATCGACGCCCCGGTGACCATTCCCGGCGGCGGCCGGGCGCTGATTCCAACGGGCATCGCGGTGGCGATTATGGAGAACCACGTGGGCATAGTGGCGGTCCGCAGCAGCATGGGCATCCGCAACGGCGTCACCCTCAGCAATGGTGTGGGCGTCATCGACAGCGACTACCGGGGCCCGCTGGGGGTGGGCCTGCACAACCTGAACAAGGAGCCCTATACCGTCCAGCCCGGGGACCGGATTGCCCAGCTGATGATCGTGCCGGTGACCCGCCATGAGATCGAGGTGGTGTCAGAGCTGCCGGAGACGGAGCGCGGGGCGGGCGGTCTGGGTTCCACCGGCCGTTAAAGACAACCATCTCTTTCCACAAAGAGGCGGCTTTTTGTGGAAAACCCCGCGTATTTTGCGCCAGAAAACAGGGCTTGCGCCCTGTGTTACGGTTCTTTTTCCTGAATGTATACCAAAAAAAGAGGTAAATGTGCATGAACCGCATGATTCTAGCGTCCCAGTCCCCCCGCCGCCGCCAGCTTTTGGCCCAAGCGGGCCTGGTGGACTTTGAAATTCTGTCTCCCTCTGTGGACGAGAGCTATGACCCCGCCCTCTCCCCGGCGGAGATTGTCCGCGCTCTCTCCCGGCGTAAGGCGGAGGCCGCGGTCCGGCAGGTCCGGGACCTTGAGGCCCTTGTCATCGCGGCGGATACCATGGTGTTTTTGGATGACCTCCGTCTGGGCAAGCCCCACAGCCAGCAGGAGGCGTTTGATATGCTCACCGCCCTCTCTGGGCGCACCCACGAGGTGCTCACCGGCCTCACTCTGATCCGGGGCGGCCAGGCGGAAACCCAGTCCGATGCCACCTCTGTGGAGTTCCGCCCCCTGTCGGACCAGGAAAAGTGGTCCTATATCCGCACAGGGGAGCCCATGGACAAGGCGGGGGCCTACGGGGTCCAGGGGAAGGCGGCCCTCTTTGTGACGGGCATTCGGGGCGACTATTTCAACGTCATGGGCCTGCCCCTGCACCTGCTGGGCCGGATGCTCTCCGGCTTTGGCGTGGAGCTCTTTCCCTGACGGCCCCGGTTTCAGGCCCGGCCTGCCGCCGGACGAAGCAAAAACAGTAAAGGAGGCGGCTACGTGAAGCAGCCCGACAAATTTGCCATACTGCTGCTGTCCATCGCGGCGGCAATCGCGGTTCTCCTCAGCGCCCTGACCTACCTATCCACCAACTCCTCCTTTTTCCAGGATGTGGCGGGGATCGCCGCCACGCCCTTCCGCTCGGTGGCGGCGGCCGTCACCAACGCGGTAAACGGCTGTCTGGACTACATGTCGGATTTCGACGCCCTCCAGGCGGAGAACGAGCAGCTGAAGCTGCAAATCGCGGAGATGGAGGAGGAGGTCCGGCAGGCCAAGGCGGACCGGGAGGAGAACGTCCGCCTCCGGGAGCTGGCGGAGCTGCGGGAGCAGCGGCGGGACCTGCACTTTGAGTCCGCCCGGATTCTGGAGCAGGACGCGTCCAACTGGTCCAGTATGCTGACCATCAACAAGGGCACGTCCCAGGACGTGGCGGTGGGGGACTGCGTTGTGACGGAGGCCGGATACCTGGTGGGCGTTGTGACGGAGGCGGGGGTCAACTGGGCCACAGTCCGCACAATTCTGGACAGCTCCTCCTCCATCGGGGCTCTGATTTTCCGCAGCGGGGCCAGCGCGCTGGCCCAGGGGGACTTTGCTCTGATGGGCGAGGGCCGGCTGACACTCTCCTACCTGGGGGCGTCGCCGGACCTGGTCTCCGGGGATCTCATTGTGACCTCTGGACTGGGCGGCTACTACCCCTCTCAGGTGGTCATCGGCTCTGTGGAGGAGGTCCGCTCCAGCGACGACGGGCTGGACCAGATCGCGGTGGTCCGTCCCGCTGCGGACATTGACGGGCTGACCCAGGTATTTGTGGTCACCAGTTTTGATATTGTGGAGTAGAGCGGCTGGGAAAGGGGTCTGGTGATGCCAAAAAGCTATATTATTTTCAAATGGGTGGTCTACAGTCTGGCTACGCTGCTGTTTGCGGCCTTCCAGTCGCTGGTGCTGAACCATCTGGTGGTGACGGGTGTGACGCCCTTTTTGTACCCCATGCTCCCGGCGGCGGTGTCCATGTACGAGGGGGGCCGCCGGGGCCCTGTGTTCTCCCTGATCTTCGGCCTGATCTGCGACCTGCTGCTGCCGGGTCCCTTCCAGGGCTTTTTCACCATTGCCTTCACCCTCTGTGCCCTTCTCTCCGCCCACATAGCGGAGAACTACCTCTCCCCCGGCTTTTTCTGCGGCCTGCTGGTGTCGGCGCTGTCCCTGTTTCTCACCGGCGGATGCCGGATTCTCGCCGCGGTGCTCTCCGGCGGCGGGTACCTGGAGCTCATGGCCTGGATTGTACTGGTGGAATCCCTCATCACCCTCCCCTTTGCCGTGCTTGTTCTGCCGCTGTACCGCGCCATCCACAAGCGCTGCGCGGCGGACTACTAAGAAAGAAAGGAACCTCCCATGGAAGATGGAAAACGCTTCATCCACCGGTCGAACCTTCTGGTCGCGGTGTTTCTGGCCTGTCTCTTCGGCTTTACCTGTATTCTCTACAACGCCCAGGTGGTCCACGGCGAGGACTATCTGGCCCGGTCCAACACCCAGGTTACCACTACCCAGACGGTGGAGACCTCCCGGGGGGTCATCACGGACCGCAACGGCAAGGTGCTGGTGTCCAACCAAGAGACCTACTGCGTGAACTTTGACCCCAAGGAGGTCCCCGCCAGCGCGGATCCGGCGGTCAGCCAGAGGGAGACGGTGGCTCGGGCGGTGCTGCGGCTGTTGCGGCTGTGCCAGGAGTACGGCGTTACCTGGACGGACGGCCTGCCCCTCTCCACGGCAAAACCCTTTGCCTACACCCTCTCCTCGGTCCAGAGCAGCCAGCGGACCTATCTCCAGCGGTACCTCTCGGCCCGCGGCTGGTCAGAGACGGAGCTAAAGGCCAGCACCGCTTTTCCCCTGATGAGCGGTGAGCTGCAAGAGGAGCTGGGGGCCGCGTCCCGGCCCCTCTCCGCCAACCAGCTGTTTCAGCTGATGAGGGAGGATTTTGACATACCGGAGGAGTTCAGCGACGAGGAGGCCCGGCTAGCCATCGGTGTGCTCTACGAGCTGGAGCTGCGCACCCTGCCGAAGCCCAACACCGTGAACATCCCCTACGAGTTCGCCAAGGACGTGCCGGTGGAGGTGATCTCCATTCTCCACGACGGCAAATTTGACGGCGTTTCGGTGGGCATCAAGACGGTCCGGCAGTATAATACGGACTACGCCGCCCATATACTGGGCCGTGTGGCGGCTATTGATACCAAGGAGGAGCGGGATGAGCTGAACGCGCCCTACGCCGCCGCCCAGGAGGCCGGGGAGGACACCTCGGGCATTCACTACTACCAGCCCGATGACAAGGTGGGCAAGGACGGGGTGGAGAAGGCGTTTGAGCAGTACCTCTGCGGACTGGAGGGCAAGCGGCTCATCACCACGGACCGGGAGGGCAAGATCACCAGTGAGCTCTACTCCATTGAGCCCCGGCCCGGGGACACCGTGTCCCTGACCATTGATATTGATTTCCAGGCGGCGGTGGAACAAATTCTGGCCCAGTCCACCCAGACCATGATCGAGGAAGACGGCATCGAGAACCGGGGCGCGGCGGCGGCGGTGGTCAGCGTGGCGGACGGGGGTATTTTGGCTCTGGCCAACTACCCCACCTACAGCCAGCGCACCTACCTGGAGGATTACGCGGCGCTGTTAGAGGACCCGGGACACCCCTTCAACAACCGGGCGCTGACGGGGGTTTACGCCCCGGGTTCCACCTTCAAGCCCTGCACGGCGGTAGCGGCGGTGGGCAGCGGGGTCATTACCACCACTTCTACCATC
Source organism: uncultured Eubacteriales bacterium (assembly GCA_949739085.1). The sequence goes on from CATIYU010000095.1 coordinate 13,744, forward strand.
AACACTCTGGGGAAATACACCTACTGGCCGGACTACCAGCCCTGGTGCTGGCGGCGGGCCATCCCCTGCCACGGCAGGATCAACGTCTCCCAGGCGATTTTCCACAGCTGCAACTACTTTTTCTATGAGGTCGGGCGGCTGATGACCATTGACGTAATGGGCGAGTACGCGGCGGCCTTTGGCCTGGGCCAGCCCACGGGGGTGGAGATCTGGGAGAACACCGGCGTCATGGCCAGCCCGGAGTACTCCCAGTCCCAGGGCACGCCCTGGGTGGGGGGCAACACGGTCCAGGCGGCCATTGGCCAGGGCGACAGCTCCTTCACCCCCCTCCAGCTGGCCAACTATATCGCCACCTTGGTCCGGGGCGGGGAGCGCTACGGGGCCCACCTGCTCAACAGCGTCATCTCCTACGACGGCAGCGAGACCGTGTTGGACTACCAGCCGGAGGTTCTGGCCACAGTGGATATGACGGAGGAGACTTTGGCGGCGGTGAAAAAAGGCATGGGGGAGCTGGTCTCCAAGGGCAGCATCTCCAAGTACTTCACGAATTGCGTGGTGACCGCCGGAGCCAAGACGGGCAGCGCCCAGCTGGGCGACAGCAACACCAACGGTGTCTTTGTCTGCTTCGCTCCCTTTGAGGACCCGGAGATCGCGGTTGCGGTAGTGATTGAGAAGGGCGGCAGCGGCGCGGCGGTGGCGTCCACGGCTGTGGAGATTCTCAACGCCTATTTCTCTGACAGCGACATAGGCGCGATGCTGGTGCCGGAGGGTTCGCTACTACCCTGATCCGGGCGGTTCACGCTGCGGAATATATTAACGCGGGCTCCGGCGGCATAGCCGCCGGAGCGGCGGTATGGTAAATGCAGGACAGGATGTTTCACGTGAAACATTTTCCATCAAGACCGGCAAGGAGGCCCCTATGGAAATTTCGGTATTTGACTCCCGGGACGCCCGCTGCAAGACTCCCTACGGCGCGGTCCCCTGCTCCACAGAGATCAGCCTGACCCTCCGCCCGTTCGCGGCGGAGGGCTTTGTTTCCGGCACGCTGCTTCTCTTCCACGAATTTGCGGACCGCCGGTTGGAGGTTCCCCTCTCCCCCGCCGGGAGGGCGGAGGGCCGGGATCTCTTCACCGCCGCCTATACCGCCCCCAGCCAGCCGGAGCTGGTGTGGTACAGCTTCCGGCTCTTTCGCCGGGACGGCTCCTCCCTGCTGCTGGACAATGGCGGCAGCGGCTGGCAGCAGACGGTGTATGACGCCTCCCTGCCCACGCCGGACTGGTTTGGCCGGGGGGCGACCTACCAGATTTTCCCGGACCGGTTCCGCCGGACTTCCCCCCCGGACCCGGCGGGGATGCTGGGGGACCGCCGGGTCCACCTGGACTGGGAGGAACCCATGGAGCTCCAGGAGGATCAGGAGGGCAATCCAGGCCGGGACTTTTTTGGCGGGTCATTGGCGGGGATTGAGGAGAAGCTGGACGGTTTGAAGGAGTTGGGGGTTACGACCCTGTACCTCTGCCCCATCTTCGAGTCAGAGAGCAACCACCGCTACAATACCGGGGACTACGAGAAGATTGACCCCATGCTGGGTACGGAGGAGGATTTTCGCCGCCTCTGCGCCGGGGCCCACAGCCGGGGCATCCGGGTGATGCTGGACGGCGTGTTTAACCACACAGGCAGCAACAGCCGCTATTTCAACGCCAATGGCAGCTATCCCACTTTGGGCGCGGCCCAGAGCAGGGACAGCGCCTACTACCCCTGGTACACCTTCCAGACCTGGCCGGACCGCTACGACGCCTGGTGGGGGGTGAAGACTCTTCCGGCGGTGAATGAGGAAAACCCCTCCTATGTGGATTTCATCATAGAGGGAGAAAACTCGGTAATCCGGCGGTGGCTGCGGGCTGGGGCGGACGCCTGGCGGCTGGACGTGGCCGATGAGCTCCCAGACAAGTTCATCGCCAACATCCGCCGGGTCATGATGGAGGAGAAGCCGGACAGCTTCCTGCTGGGGGAGGTCTGGGAGGACGGCAGCAATAAAATCGCCTATGGACGGCGGCGGAAATACCTGCTGGGCCGGGAGACCCATGGCCTGATGAACTACCCGTTCCGTCTGGCGGCGCTGAGCTTCCTGCTGGGGTTTGACGTCTGCGATCCCGCCCAGCCCTACGGCGGCGCGGCCTTCCGGGGGGCCATGGAGGCGATTCGGGAAAACTACCCGCCCGCCGCCTTCTACAGCGCCATGAATCTCCTCACCACCCACGACACCCCCCGGGCCCTGACTCTTCTGGGCGGACCCCAGCCGCCGCCGGAGACCCGCCGGGAGCGGGCCGCACGCCGTCTGACAGAGGAGGAGTACCGGCGGGGCAGGAAGCGGCTGCTGCTGGGGGCGCTGCTGCTCTACGCCTTTCCCGGCTCCCCCACGATCTTCTACGGCGACGAGGCGGGCATGGAGGGCTATGAGGACCCCATGAACCGGGGGACCTACCCCTGGGGCCGTGAAGACCGGGAAATCCAGGAGCGCTACCGGCTTCTGGGCAGGCTGCGGACCTCCCGGATCTCCCTGCAAAAGGGCGGCCTGCAGTGGCTTCGGACAGCGGGGCCCGTCCTGGCCTTCGCCCGTGACTGGGAGGGCGAGACCACAGCCGCGGTCCTCAACGCCGGGGACCGCCGTGTGGAGCTGCGCCTCCCCTGGCCCGCCGGTTCCGCCCTGGACGGCCTCACTGGGAACTGCCTCCAAGCCTCCGGCGGGGAGATTAAAATCGCGCTGCCGCCTATGGAGGGAGCTCTCCTGCTGGCATAATTTGGCTGGATGGCATTTACAGTGGAATGTTTCACGTGAAACATTCCACTGTTTTTTTGTTTTTATGGGAATACTTTGAATAATTTGTGCAAAATTTTTACCAGTTTCCTGTTGAAATGCGGCGGTTTTGTGTTATACTATACTGTACAGCTAAAAAATAGACGCGGGCGGTGGAAAATGGACCCTCCGCCCCCTTTATGGAGGTGTGCCTGTGGCAAAAATCGTGACAGTTGTCAATCAAAAGGGCGGCGTGGGCAAGACCACCACCTGTATCAATCTGACCGCCGCCCTGCGGGAGAAGGGCCTGCGGGTCTTGCTGTGCGACTTCGACCCCCAGGCGAACGCCACCTCCGGCATGGGGGTGGACAAGGCCCTGTCCCTGGGCGTCTACGACGTGCTGCTTAACCACGTGGAGCCCCGGAAGCGGGTGGTATCCACCAAGTACGGCGACGTGCTCCCCTCCTCCAAGGGGCTGGCGGGGGCCGGCGTGGAGATGGTGGGCCTGGACGACCGGGAACACCTGCTGCGGCGGGCGCTGGAGGAGCTGTCGCCGGACTACGACTACATATTCGTGGACTGCCCTCCCTCCCTGGAGCTGCTGACCCTCAACGGCCTCTGCGCTGCGGACAGCGCCCTGGTGCCGGTGCAGAGCGAATATTTCGCCTTGGAGGGCCTCAGCGACCTGATGTTTACCATCCGGGCCGTGCGCCGGTCCCTGAACCCCAAGCTGGAGCTGGAGGGCGTGCTGCTGACCATGTTTGACAGCAGGACCAATCTGGCCCTGCAGGTGTCCGAGGAGGTCAAGCGGTTTTTCCCCGGCAAGGTGTACGCCACCGTCATCCCCCGGAACGTGCGGCTCAGCGAGGCCCCCAGCCACGGCAAGCCCATCAGCGCCTACGACCGGGCCTCCCGGGGCAGCGAGGCCTACACCAGTTTGGCCGAGGAGTTTTTGAGGAAGAATAAGAAGTAGCCGGTTCTATGGATATTATAGTTTTCTCCCGGCGCCGCGGGGCGGAGCGTTCCCCGGGGCGCGGGTGAGCGGGATTGGGTCTGTCTAGGACAAAGGAGAATTCACTATGGCAAAAGAAAAAGGGTTGGCAAAGGGCTTGGGCGCGCTGCTGGGGGACGATTTCTCCCCGGATTTCTCCGCCCCCGCCTCAGCCCTGCCCATCTCCCAGATTGAGAATTTCCGGGACCAGCCCCGAAAGAATTTTGACCAGGAGAAGCTGGAGGAGTTGGCGGAGTCCATCCGCCAGCACGGCGTTATTCAGCCGTTGACCGTGCGGCGGCTGGCCTCCGGCTACTACCAGATTATCGCCGGGGAGCGCCGCTGGCGGGCCGCGCGGCTGGCGGGCCTTACGGAGATCCCGGCCGTGGTCATTGAGGCCGACGATCAGAAGGCGATGGAACTGGCCATGATCGAAAACCTCCAGCGGGAGGACCTGAACCCTATGGAGGAGGCCGAGGGCTACCGGGCCCTGGTCCAGACCTACGGCATGACCCAGGAGCAGGCCGCCGCCCGGGTAGGCAAGTCCCGCAGCGCTGTGACCAACGCCATGCGGCTGCTGGATTTGGCCGTGTCCCTGCAAAACCTGGTGTCCGAGGGCAAGCTCTCGGCAGGGCACGCCAGGGCAATCCTCCCCCTCTCTCCCACTCTGCGGGTGGAGGCGGCGAAGACCGTGGTGCAGTCCGGACTCAGCGTCCGGCAGACAGAGCAGCTGGTCAAGCAGCTCCAGGCCAAGGGCGGGGACAAGGAGGACAAGGAGGAGAGAACGTCCCCGGCGGTGGACTACGTGGCGGAGGCGGAGAAGTCCCTCTCCGACCGGTTGGGCCGGGCCTGCCGCATCTCCCATGGCAAAAAGCGGGGTAAGATCGAGATTTCGTACTACGGCGTGGATGACCTCAACGACCTGCTGGAGGCGCTGGAGGGTATTGGACGGTAGCGGCGGTCTGCTGCAATGTTTCACGTGAAACATTTCCCACATTTAGAAAATTGCGACAGGAGGCACATATGCTGGATATCAAGTGGATCCGGGAAAACCCGGAGGCTGTGAGGGAAAATATCAGAAAGAAATTTCAGGACGCCAAGCTCCCCCTGGTGGATCAGGTGCTGGAGCTGGACTGCCGGAACCGGGCCGCCATCACCGAGGCCAGCGAGCTGCGCTCCCAGAGAAATGCCCTCAGCAAGCAGGTGGGAATGCTCATGGGGCAGGCCAAAAAGGACCCCTCCAAGCTGGAGGAGGCCGAGAAGGTCAAGGCCCAGGTGAAGGCCAACGCCCAGCGGTTGGAGGAGTTGGAGAAGCTGGAGGGGGAGCTGGAGGAGCAGATTCACAAAGTTATGCTGCAAATCCCCAACATCATTGACCCCTCTGTGCCAATCGGCCCCGACGACAGCGCAAACGTGGAGGTGGAGCGGTTCGGCGAGCCGGCGGTCCCCGCCTTTGATATCCCCTACCACACCGGGATTATGGAGCGCTTCAACGGCATCGATATGGCGGCCGCCGGACGGGTGTCCGGAAACGGGTTCTACTACCTCATGGGCGATATGGCCCGGCTCCATGCCGCCGTGCTGGCATACGCCAGAGATTTTATGATCGACCGGGGCTTCACCTACTGCATCCCGCCCTACATGATCCACGGCGCGGTGGTGGAAGGCGTCATGAGCCAGACCGATATGGACGCCATGATGTACAAGATCGAGGGCGAGGACCTCTACCTCATCGGCACAAGCGAGCACTCCATGATCGGCAAGTTCATTGACCAGATTTTGCCGGAGGAGACGCTGCCCCAGACCCTGACCTCCTACTCCCCCTGCTTCCGGAAGGAGAAGGGCGCCCACGGCCTGGAGGAGCGGGGCGTCTACCGCATCCACCAATTTGAGAAACAGGAGATGATCGTGGTTTGCAGGCCGGAGGAGTCCATGGACTGGTACGAGAAGCTCTGGCGGTTCAGCGTGGAGCTCTTCCGCAGTCTGGAGATCCCCGTCCGGCAGCTGGAGTGCTGCTCCGGCGACCTGGCGGACCTGAAGGTCAAGAGCTGCGATATTGAAGCTTGGTCCCCACGGCAGAAAAAATATTTTGAGGTCTGCTCCTGCTCCAATATGGGCGACGCCCAGGCCCGGCGGCTTAAAATCCGGGTGAAGGGTGACAATGGCAAGAATTATTTGCCCCATACCTTGAATAATACTGTTGTAGCTCCCCCCAGAATGCTTATCGCTTTCCTGGAAAATAATTTGCAGGAGGACGGGAGCGTCCGGGTCCCTCAGGCCCTGCGGCCCTACATGGGGGTGAAGGATGTTCTGCGGCCGGTGCGCTGACGCCGCCGGTGAAATGAAAGGATCTATTTTTGTAAAGGAGAGTTTGCTATGAAGAAGTTTCTCAAGGTGTTAGGCGCAGCCGCCCTGATTGCCGGCCTCACCCCCTACCAGGTGGAGAAAAACGAGGAGACTGGCGAGCGGAAGGTGAAAGCCCTGCTGTGGCAGGTGTCCAGAAAGCCCAGCCTCAGCGGAGACAAGGACGACATCAGCATCAAATTCCTGTCCTTTGGAAAGGACGAGGAGGAGGCCCAGCTGTTCAGCGACGAGATTACGGTAGAGTACGCCCCCCGCCAGGATGGCGCCCAGAAGGACGCACCGGAGATTCCCCAGCCGCCTGAGGTCCCTCAGCCCCCCGAAGCGCCTGAAGCGCCTGAGGCCCCCGAGGTTCCCGAGCCGCTTGAGGCCCCGGAAGCGCCCGCGGTTGAAGAAGAGGCGTGAACAGGCGCACAAAAGATAAAGAGGCTGTGTTATGAAGAAGTTTCTGGAGGAGTTTAAAGCCTTCGCCATGCGGGGAAATGTGATGGATCTGGCAGTGGGCGTTATTGTGGGCGGCGCTTTCAGCTCTATCACCACTTCCCTGATTAACGATATTATTATGCCCATTGTGGGCATCTTCGCCGGTCAGGCCAGCTTCGCGGACTTGACCGTCCACATCGGACCGGCGGTGGTCACTTACGGCAATTTTATCCAGGCGGTCATCAATTTCCTTATTTTGGCCTTTGTGGTCTTCTGCATGGTGAAGGCCGTGAACCGCGTGATCCGGAAAAAGGAGCAGCCGCCCTCCGCGCCGCCGGATCCCTCCAATGAGGAAAAGCTTTTGGCGGAAATCCGGGATTTGCTGAAGGAAAAGGGATGAGAGAGACCCTATTGAAGGGCCTCCCCGCCCTGGGCCTTGATACGAGCCTGGTTCCCGTGCTGGAGCAGTTTGCCGGAATACTGCTGGAGAGAAACCGGGTGATGAACCTGACCGCCATCACCGGGCCCAGGGACGTGGCCGCCCTCCACCTTCTGGACAGCCTGGCTCTGGCCCAGCTGGCGGGTCTGCGGGACGAAAACGTGGTGGACGTGGGCACCGGGGCGGGATTTCCCGGCCTGCCCCTGGCGGCCGCCCTGGGGAACGCCCGGTTTACCCTGCTGGACAGTCTGGGGAAGCGGGTGGACTTCCTGCGGGACGCCTGCGAGGCACTGGGCCTGGAGAACGCCGTCTGCGTACAGGCCAGAGCCGAGGAGTTCGCCGGGGACCAGCGGGAGTCCTTCGACTGCGCGGCCAGCAGGGCGGTGGCGGACCTGCCGGTGCTCTGCGAGCTGTGCCTGCCCCTGGTGCGGGTGGGGGGCAGGTTCCTGGCCATGAAGTCCAGCCACTGCGACGAGGAGGTCCAGAGGGCGGGGGCCGCTATCCGCGCCCTGGGCGGACAGCTGGGCTGGGTGCGTGACTACACCGTACCCACCACGGACGTGGTTCACCGGGTGGTATGCGTGGAGAAGGTCTCCCCCACCCCCAGGAGATTCCCCAGACGGTTCGCCCAGATTAAGAAACAGCCCCTGGGGTAGGGGCGGCCGGGAATCCTTTTTTACTGTCCCCAGAGGGGACATCCATTACAAAACCATAGGTCCGGCAGAGAGGGGGGTATCCTATGGGGCAAACAATCGCCGTCGTCTCCGGTAAGGGCGGCACCGGCAAAACCTCGTTTACCGCTAACGTCGGTATGGCGCTGGCGCAGCTAGGGTACTCTACTCTGTGCCTGGACTGCGACGTGGGACTGAGAAATCTGGACATCGCCATGGCCCTTACCGACCGGGCTATGATGGATTTCACCGACGTGATGGCGGGAAACTGCTCCCTGGAGGAGGCGGCGGCGCCGCATCCGCAGCAAAACCGGCTGTTTCTGCTGACCGCGCCAGCCAGAATCGGCGTGCGGGACATTGACCCGGAGAAGTTCCGGGAGCTCTTCCCACTGATTGGGAAACGGTTCGACTACTGCCTCGTGGACGCTCCGGCGGGACTGGACACCGGGTTCCGGCTGGCGGTGAGCGGGGCGGACCGGGTGGTGGTGGTCACCAACACCGACGCCAGCAGTCTCCGGGACGCCCAGCGCACCGCCATGGAGCTGGACAGGCTCCCAAGGGACAAGGTCCATCTGGTGGTGAATAGATGCCGGAAAAAGCTGCTGAAATCCTTACATCAGACCATCGACGACGCTATTGACTCCGCCGGGCTCCCCCTCCTGGGGGTGATCCCAGAGGACGAGACCATGCCCCTGTACGCGGGAAGAGGGGTGCCGCTGCTCCTGAGCGGCAACGACTGCGCCGCCAGAGCCTTCCGCAATATCGCCAGGAGGATTGACGGACGGCGCACACCCCTTATGAAACTGAGATGAAGCCGCGTAGACCCCCGGCAGCAGAGAGACATCAACAACGGAAAGGAAACGAGACGCCATGTATATTGCTCTGATGTCCCACGACAATAAAAAGGACCTCATGGTCCAGTTCTGCTCCGCCTACGCCGGTATCTTGTCCCGGCACAACCTTTGCGCCACCAGCACCACAGGGCGCATGGTGGCCGAGGCTACCGGGCTGCATGTCCACCTCTTTCTCACTTGCAGGCACGGCGGGAGCCAGCAGGTGGGGGCGAGAATCGCCTACAATGAGATGGACATGGTTTTGTTCTTCGTTGACCCCAACGACTCCGCCCTGGAGACGGAGTCCCAGTATATATCCAGGCTGTGCGACCAGAATAACATCCCCTACGCATCCAATCTCGCCACAGCGGAAATGCTGCTGCTGGGCATGGACCGGGGAGACCTTGACTGGCGGAAGATCGTCAATCCTAAGCATAAATTGAATCGCTGAGTTCTTTCTCCTTTCCCCCCTTACTTTGTCTGGCTCTCGTCCCGCTAGGATAGGGGACGGGAGCTGTTCTCATGGGGGATATTATTCTTTATTTGTGAGGTGTTCTTATGAAAGTACAGCCCAGGACTTTATCCGGGTTTATGGAGCTGCTGCCGGAACAGCAGGTGGTCATGGAGGAGATCATGGAGGCCCTCCGGGAGACCTACGCCCTCTACGGCTTCGCTCCGTTGGACACGCCGGTAATCGAGGCCAGCGAAGTGCTGCTGGCCAAGGCCGGAGGCGAAACGGAGAAGCAGATCTACCGCTTTACCAAGGGGGACAGCGACCTGAGCCTCCGCTTTGATCTGACCGTCCCGCTGGCAAAATATGTGGCCCTCCACTACGCCGAGTTGGCCTTCCCCTTCCGCCGGTTCCAGATTGGAAAGGTCTACCGGGGTGAACGGGCCCAGAGAGGCCGGTTCCGGGAGTTCTATCAGGCCGATATCGACGTTATCGGTGACGGCAAGCTGGATATCGCCAATGAGGCCGAAATCCCCGCCATCATCTACCGCACCTTTACTAGGCTGGGGTTGCGGAAATTCCAGATCCGCGTCAACAACCGTAAGATTTTGAACGGCTTCTACGGAATGCTGGGCCTCTCCGGACAGGCCGGGGATATTATGCGGACTGTGGATAAAATTGATAAGATTGGTCCGGACAAGGTCCGGGAGCTGCTGGTGGACCCGGAGATCGGATTGGACGAGGCCGCCGCTGGGGAAATTCTGAAGTTTATTGCCATTAAGGGCAGCAACCAGGAGGTGCTGGCCGCCCTGGAGGCCTACCGGGGAAGAAACGAGCTCTTTGACGCCGGTGTGGACGAGCTGGGCGCAGTGGTGAAATATCTGGGCGCATTCGGCGTGCCGGAACACTGCTTCTCCGTGGACCTCACCATCGCCAGAGGGCTGGATTACTACACCGGCACCGTGTACGAGACCACCATGCTGGAGCACCCGGAGATTGGTTCCATCTGCTCCGGCGGACGGTATGACAACCTGGCGGAATATTATACCGATAAAATACTGCCTGGAGTTGGCATTTCTATCGGACTCACCCGCCTCTTCTACGTCCTGAACGAGCAGGGGATGCTGAACCGGGAGAGAGCCCCGGTGGATCTCCTGCTGCTGCCCATGACCGGGGACCTCTCCCCCGCAATTCAGCTGGCCACACGCTTCCGGGAGGAGGGCATCCGGGTGCAGCTGTACGCGGAGCAGAAGAAGTTTAAGGCCAAGATGAACTACGCCGATAAGCTGGGCGTGCCCTTTGTGGTGTTCCTGGGCGAGGATGAAATCCGGGAACAGGCCGTCAGCTGCAAGGACATGCGCTCCGGCCAGCAGACCAAGCTGGGCTTCGAGGAGACCTTGCAGAGAGTGCGGGAGGGCCTGGCCCAGCGTCAGAGCGGCTCCGTGATTCAGGAGTGACCGGTCGGGAGAGAAAACTATATCTACATTTCGTATTCTATTTATCTCTTTTTACTGAAAGGAATGATTTGCCATGCCGCAAAACCGTACCCATACCTGCGACGAGCTGAGAATCTCCCACGTGGGGGAGAAAGTGAAGCTCTCCGGGTGGATGGAAAACGTCCGGGAGGTGGGACAAAACTTCGCCTTCGTCATCCTGCGGGATTTCTACGGCACCACACAGGTGGTTGTGGAGACGGAGGAGATGATGGAGGTCATCCACAACCTCAACAAGGAGAGCGTGCTCGCCGTGGAGGGCTTTGTCCGGGAGCGCAGCAGCAAAAACCCCGGCCTGCCCACCGGCGAGATCGAGGTGGTCCCCGAGAAGATTGAGGTGCTGGGTAAGTGCCGGCACAACGAGCTCCCCTTCCAGATCAACCGCAGCAGGGACGCCGACGAGTCCCTGCGGCTGAAGTACCGGTATCTGGACCTGAGAAACCCGGCGGTGAAGAAAAATATCGTCCTGCGCTGCAACGTGGTGTCCGCCCTGCGCGCCGCCATGACGGAGCACGGCTTTTTGGAGATTACCACCCCCATCCTTACCGCCTCCTCCCCGGAGGGCGCTCGGGACTACCTGGTGCCCGCCCGGAAACACCCCGGGAAGTTCTATGCCCTGCCCCAGGCCCCCCAGCAGTTCAAGCAGCTGCTGATGACCTCCGGGTTTGATAAATATTTCCAGATCGCTCCCTGCTTCCGGGACGAGGACGCCCGGGGAGACCGCTCCCCCGGGGAGTTCTATCAGCTGGATATGGAGATGAGCTTCGCCACCCAGGACGACGTGTTCGCCGTGCTGGAGGACGTGCTGCCCCCTATTTTTGCCAAGTACGGGAAATACAATCAGGCGTCTGCCGCCCCATTTAAACGAATCGGATTTGCCGAGGCTATGGAGACCTACGGCTCTGACAAGCCCGACCTGCGCATTGACCTGGTGGTTCAGGACGCTACGGTGCTGGTGGAGGGCTGCGGCTTCGCCCCCTTTGAGGGGAATGTGGTGAAGGCCGTTGTGGTCTCCGATTTCTCCGCCCCCAGAAAGCAGATTGACAAGCTGTGCGCCGATGTGGAGGTTCAGTCCGGGGAGAAGGCCTACTGGTTCCGCTACGACGAGAACCGCGAGATTGTGGGGGGAATTGCCAAGTTTGTCCAGCCTATAAAAGAGGAGATTGTGGAAAAGCTGGGGCTGACGCCGGGCTGCTTCGTGGGCCTCACTGCCGGGAAAAAGTCCGCCGCCCAAAAAACCGCCGGCGTGCTGCGGACAAAGCTGGGGGCCCTCTGCCCCAACCACATGGACCGGGAGCGGTACGAGTTCTGCTGGATTGTGGATTTCCCCATGTACGAGATTGGCGAGGAGAGCGGGGAGCTGGAGTTCTGCCACAACCCCTTCTCCATGCCCAACGGCGGCGCGGAGATCCTGGACCGGGCCATCGCCGGGGAGGCCGACCCCTTGGCCATCACCGCCTACCAATATGACCTGGTGTGCAACGGCGTGGAGCTCAGCTCCGGCGCGGTGCGGAACCACGACCCCGAGATTATGATTAAGGCATTCCAGATGGTGCGGCTGGGTGAGGACGACGTGAAGGCCAAGTTCCCCGCCATGTACAACGCCTTTACCTACGGCGCGCCTCCCCACGCGGGCATCGCCCCTGGCGTGGACCGGATGGTCATGCTGCTGGCGGGAGAAGAGTCCATCCGGGAGATCATCCCCTTCCCCATGAACAAGAATGCCCAGGACCTCATGATGGGCGCGCCGTCCGCTGTGGAGCAGAAGCAGCTGGACGAGCTGCATATCGCGGTTACCAAACAAGAGGAGGAGGAGGCGTAAGCCGCCTCCTCCCTCCCCTGCTGTGGGGAAAGGGAGAATTGGCATGTGCCGGAGATTTTTGCCGCTTTTGCTGGCGGCGCTTTTGCTGGGCGGGTGCGGCCAGAGGACGGCAGAGCCCGCGTTCGCGCCGGAGAACCTGGAAAATACACTAGGAAACGGGATCGTGGAGGAAGATCCATTGCCCGAGCCCCCGCCGGAGCCGGACCCGGACCCCAGAGAGACGGCGGTGCTGGCCCTGCTGGAGCGGATGACCCTGGAGGAGAAGATCGGTCAGCTGTTCTTTATCCGCTGCCCGCAATTGGAGGCTTTGGAAAAAATCGGGGCGTTCCAGCCCGGCGGAGTGCTGCTCTTTACCAACGACTTCAAGGACGCCGCCGGGGCGTGGCTCACGGAGGAGGCCCTTGTGGAGAAGATCAGCGGCTTTCAGGCGGCCTCCCCCATCCCTCTGCTGGTGGGCGTGGACGAGGAGGGGGGGTCCGTGGCCCGGGCCAGCCGGAACCCCAACCTGTTCCCGGAGAAGTTTGCCGCCCCCCAGGAGATCTTCGCCAGGGGCGGCATGGAGGCTGTGGAGAGCGACGCCCTGGGCAAGAGCGTGGGGCTGCTGGAGCGCGGCATCAACGTGAACTTCGCGCCGGTGGCGGACGTGTCCACAGACCCGGGGGACTTCATCTACGGCCGGACCTTCGGCCAGGACGGGGCCGCCACCGCGGAGTATGTGGAGGCGGTGGTGGAGATAATGGGCGTGGCGGGCATCGGCTCCGTGCTCAAGCACTTCCCCGGCTACGGGGGCAACGCCGATACCCACATTGGCGCCGCACGGGATGAGCGGCCCTATGAGCAGTTTGTTCAGGAGGATTTCCTCCCCTTCCAGGCGGGAGTTGAGGCCGGGGCCGGGGGCGTGCTGGTGAGCCACAACATTGTGGCGTGCATGGACGGGGACTTCCCCGCCTCCCTCTCCCCCGAGGTTCACCGGATTTTGAGAGAGGAACTGGGCTTTCAAGGGGTGATTCTTACCGACGACCTGGAGATGGACGCGGTGGAACAGTTCAATGGGGAGGCGCCTGCCGCCGTCCTGGCCCTGCTGGCGGGAAACGACATGCTGGTAACCGGCGATTTTGAGAACCAAATTCCCCTGGCGGCGGACGCCGTGAGGACCGGACTGATTCCAGAGGAGCTGCTGGATGAGGCCGTGGGGCGGGTGCTGGGATGGAAATATGATCTGGGACTGATTGGAGGATAGATAGATGGAGAAGATGGGAAGAAGGCTCGCGCTCTTTTGCCTGACAGCGGTACTGCTGGCCGGGACCGCCTCCGCCAACTCCGCGCCGCCGGACTACCTGGTGGCGGTGAAGGTGTCCAACGGGCCCGGCGGACTCTACTACCTGGATATTTTGGCGGAAGGAACCGGGGCGGACGGCGGGCTCGTGTACAGCTACGGGGAGGAGGAGATCCAGGCGCTGGACGCCGGACTGCTGGAGGACTTGCGTTCTGCCGCGCCGGAGGGGTGGTTCCCCTGTACGCTGGGGAGCTACCGGGATTTTCACGTGGAGGGGGATTTGCAGGGCCAAAACGGCGTGCACACCTTCCGGGGGAACAGCCTGCCCCAGCGGGTTCGGGTCCTGGTGGTCACAGAGGACGGGACGTCCTGGGTCTCTGGTGTGCTGGAGCGGGAGACCTTGCAGGTGGGGATACGGCTGGACTGGGCCGCCAAAACCGCCAAGGTCCCCCCGCTCTGGATGGCCTACGCGCTGCAATTTTTCTCCACCCTGCTGCCAACCCTGGCCATTGAGTGGCTGGTTTTGCTGATGTTCCAGTACGACTGGCGGAAAAACTGGAGGGTGTTCCTGCTGGTGAATCTGGTGACCCAGGGACTGCTGGCCGCTTTCCTCAGTCAGAGCATCGTGAAGAGCGGACTGACCTTCTACTCTGCCGCAATTTTAACCGTGTTCCTGATTCCGGCGGAAATTGTCATCCTGCTGGTGGAGCTGTGCGTGTACCGGAAGTTCCTGAAGGGGCACTCCAAAGGGCGGGCAATGGGCTGCGCGGCGGCGGCTAATCTGGCCTCCTACGGGCTGGGATGGTTCGTAGTCCAGGCGGTGTGGGAGCGTGTGACCCGGCTATTTTGGCTGGGCTGGTGAGGAGGATTGCCATGAGGAAGATGAGAAGAAGTTTTGTGCTCTTTTGCCTGGCGGCGCTGTTGCTGGCCGGGACCGCCCTGGCGGACGCCGGGCCCAAGCCCCAGCTTGTGGTCCGGGTGGTGAACGCTCCGGAGGAGCTCTACTACCTGGATATCCTGGCGGAGGGGGAGTTTGACCCGGACCGGGGCTACGAGGGAATAGAGTGGTCCTACTCCGATGAGGAGGCCGCCGCCCTGGACCAGGCGCTGCTGGCGGACCTGCGGGACGCCGTGCCCCAGGGCTGGCACGCCTGCACCGCGGAGGGCTCCACCGGCGCCCCCATGTGGGGAGACCTGGAGGGGGAGGACGGTATGCACGCTTTCCGCTACGTTGGCGTGCCGGAGACCTACCGGGTGCTGATGGTCACAAGGTCCGGGGAGGTCTGGACCTCCGGAGCGCTCCACAGGCGGGTGCTGCAAAGCTCTGTGACCGTGGACTGGGCGGCGAAAACCGCCGCGGCGCCGCCGGTGTGGCGGGGGTATGTTCTGCAATTTCTCGCCACCCTGCTCCCTACCCTGCTCATTGAGGGGCTTTTGCTGCTGGCCTTCCGGTTCTCCTGGAGACAAAACTGGAGAGTGTTTTTGCTGGTGAATCTGGCGACCCAGGGGGCGCTGGCGGTGTTTATGAGCGTCAACGTGATACGGGATGGCGTGGGATGGTGGTTTTTGATTCTGCTGGTTCCGGTGGAGCTGGTGATCGCTTTCCTGGAGGCGGGGCTTTACAGGAAATGGTTAAAGGGGCGTTCCAAGGGCCGGGCTTTCGCCTACGGGCTGGCCGCCAACGCTGCGTCCGCCCTGCTGGGGTGGTTTTTGGCGGTTCCGGTCTGGCAGTGGATTGTGTCCATATCCTAATTTTTTATGAGGAATAGTAGGATGACAGAAAAACTATACTATAAGGATTCTTTTTTGAGCCGGTTTACGGCGACAGTGACCGCCTGCCAGGAGCAGAAGGAGGGCTGGACCGTGACGCTGGACCGCACCGCCTTCTATCCAGAGGGCGGCGGCCAGCCGGCAGACCACGGCTCCCTGGGGGACGCGGCGGTGCTGGATGTGCGGGAGAAAAACGGGGAAATCCTCCACCTCTGCGGCCAGCCCCTGGCGGTGGGCAGCCAGGTGGAGGGTCAGGTGGACTTCCAGCGGCGGTTTGACTTCATGCAGCAGCACAGCGGCGAACATATTGTCAGCGGCATTCTCTGCAAGAAATTCCGCTGCGACAACGTGGGGTTCCACATCGGACGGGAGCTGGTTACCATTGATTTCAACGCCGCGCTCTCCCACGAGGACGTGGAGACGGTGGAGACCCTGGCCAACCAGTACATCTGGGAGGACCACCCCCTGGAGGCGGGCTTCCCCTCCCCCGCCGCCCTGGAGGCACTGGACTACAGAAGCAAAAAGGCCCTGGAGGGGCCGGTAAGAATCGTCTCCTGGCCCGGGGCCGACTGCTGCGCCTGCTGCGGCACCCACGTGGGGAGCAGCGGGCAGGTAGGGCTGGTAAAACTCATCTCCTGCCAGAAGTTCCGGGAGGGGGTCCGGATTGAGATGGCCGCCGGGGAGCGGGCTCTGCGGTGGTGCAGGGTGATCGCCGGGCAAAACACCAAAGTGTCCCAGCTGCTCTCCGCCAAGCCCGGGGAAACCGCCGCCGCCGTGGAACGGCTCCAGGGGGAGCTGTACGCCCTGCGGGGCCGGGTGGCGGCGCTGGAGGAGGAGGACTTCTCAAGGAAAGCCGCGGCGTTCGCCGGAACGGGCGGCGCGCTGCTGATCGAAGGCCCCATGAGCGGGGAGTCCCTGCGGAAGCTGTGCGGGAAGGTCCAGGAGAGCGCCGGGGGACGCTGCGCCGTCTTCGCCGGAAGCGGGGACAGCTGGCAGTACGCCGTCAGCCAGCCGGAAGGGGACCTGCGGGAGCTGGCCAAACGCCTGAACGCCGCCCTGGACGGAAGGGGCGGCGGCAAGCCGGGATTTATCCAGGGCAGCGTACAGTGCGGAGAGGACCGGATCAAAACCTTTTTTAAGGAGATGGGTGTCATATGAAATATTTGAAGCAGGCCCTGATTCTGGCCGCCGTGACCTTCGCGGCGCAGGCCATTAAGTTTTTTCTGCCCCTGCCTGTGCCCGCCAGCATCTACGGGCTGGTAGGGCTCTTCCTGCTGCTGAAGACCGGCGTTTTGAAGCTGGAGCAGATCGCGGACGTGGGCGGGCTCCTGCTGGAGCTCATGCCCCTGCTGCTGGTGGCCCCCTCCGTCAGCTTCCTGACCGCCCTGGACTCCATCCAGGGAATGCTGCTGCCGGTGCTGATTATGGGATTTCTGGGCACTGTACTGGTGATGGCTGTCACCGGCTGGGCCGCGCAAATTGTGATTAGATGGGGGGCCGGACACCGTGAGTGAGCTCTTTTCCTCCTGCTCCTATTTTGGCTTCTTCCTCTCCCTGGGCGCCTTTCAGCTGGCCAGGAGCATCAACCGCCGGGCGGGGCGGGAACTCTGCAACCCCCTGCTCTTCTCCACCGTCTGCTGCTGTGGGCTGCTGCTGGCCACGGGGACCAGCTACGAGGTGTTCGAGGCCAACGGCGGCGGCGTGCTGGACTTCCTCCTCACCCCCGCCACCATCTGCCTGGCCATCCCCTTGTACCGGCAGTTTGCCCTTATGAAGAAAAATACCGCCGCCGTGGCGGCTGGCTGCGTGGCCGGCGTCATCGCCCACATGCTGGGCTGCGCCGCTATGATGCTCCTCTTTCAGCTGGACGCCGCGGAGTTCGCCACCCTGCTGCCCAAGTCCATCACCACCGCCATCGGCAAGAGCCTCAGCGAGGAGCTGGGCGGCTACCCCGCCATTACCATGGCCTGCATCATGATTACCGGACTCTTCGGCGCGGTGGCCGCGCCCCTGATGATGAAGCTTTTCCGAGTGAAGGAGCCTCTGGCCCAGGGACTGGCCATCGGCACCGCCTCCCACGCCGCCGGGACCTCCCGGGCCGTGGAGATGGGGGAGGTACAGGGCGCCGCTAGCAGTCTGGCTATTGTGGTGGCGGGCCTGCTCACCGTGGTCCTGGCCCCCCTGTTTGCCGCCCTTGCCGGATAGACCGTTTTTTCTTGGCCCAACTGTGGGAATTTTCCTTCCCTTTGCGGCGTAATTGTGATATAATAGAATACCTATACGCTGTGTGTTCGTTTGAAAGGAGGCGCCGCTTGTGCACAATAAGCTCTCCCGGCTGATTGAGCCCAACTTGCAGCCGTATTTCCTGTGCCTGGTCTTCTTCGCGCTGGTGACCGCCTACGTCCAGCCCTGGCTGGCAATCCTGGAGGGGGCGGCGCTGGTGACGCTGTACGTCCTGTACCGGCGGCAGAGCCGGAAGAGGCGGCACAGCGTGATGCAGTACGTGGAGACCCTGACCGGCGGCATGGACGCCATCAGTAAAAACAGTATGCTCAATACCCCCCTGCCCGTAGCGGTGTTCCGGGTGGAGAACGGGGAGATCGTCTGGGCCAACGACGCTTTCGTGGAGATGGCCTGCGTCCAGGGCGAGGTCCTGGATATGCACATCGGTGATCTGGCCCCGGAGCTCGAGTACCAAAGGCTCCTCTCCGACGGCGGCCAGGAGGGCGAGATCGCCCAGCTGGGCGGCTGCACCTGCCGCGTGTACGGCTCCGCCAGCCGCATGGGCGGGAAAACCGCCGGTCAGAGCCAGGTGATTACCGCCTATTTCGTGGACGTCACCGAGAGCCAGCGGCTGGCTTCCCTCTTCGAGGCCACAAGGCCCGTAGTCTCCATCCTGGTGCTGGACAACTATGAGGAGATCATGCGGGCTGGCGGCGAGGCCGCCAGAAGCTCTGTCCTGGCCCAGGTGGACGAGAAGCTCAACAGCTGGACCACCGGCTCCGGCGGCCTGCTGGTGAAGTTCGACCGGGACCGCTACCTCTTCCTCTGCGAGGAGCAGTGCTTCCAGAGGATGACGGACGAGAAGTTCCCCATTCTGGAGGCCATGCACCAGGTAGTCAGCGTGGACGGCGTCAACGCCACCCTCTCCATCGGCAGCGGCAAGGACTGCGAGACCTACGAGGAAGCCTTCAGTTGGGCGGGAAAGTCCATCGAGATGGCCCTCAGCCGGGGCGGCGATCAGGCTGTGGTCCGCGACAGCCTGGATTTCCAGTTCTACGGCGGCCGGTCCAAGTCCATGGAGAAGCGGACGAAGGTGAAGTCCCGGGTTATGGCCAAGGCCCTGGGGGACCTCATCGCCGACGCCGGACAGGTGTATGTCATGGGCCACGAGTACGCGGACATGGACGCCGTGGGCGCCTGCGCCGGGATCTGCTGCATCGCCCGGAAACGGGGGAAAAAGGCCCAGATCGTCATTGACCTGGAGGGGAACAACGCAAGGCCCGTGGTCCGCAGGCTCAGCGGGCTCCCTGAGTATGAGGACGTGTTCGTCAGCGGCACGGACGCCTTTATCCACGCCCAGCCCGGGGCGCTGCTGGTGGTGGTGGACACAAACCGGCCGGACATGGTGGAGAGCAGGCAGCTGCTGGAGGCCTGCAACCGGGTGGCCATTATCGACCACCACAGAAGGGCTGCCACTTACATCGAAAACGCCGCCCTCAATTTCCACGAGCCCTACGCCTCCTCCGCCTCGGAGCTGGTGGCGGAGCTGCTGCAATACCTGGTGGAGCCCAACGACCTCCTTCAGGAGGAGGCGGAGGCCCTGCTGGCGGGCATCGTGCTGGACACCAAGAATTTCATGCTCCGCACCGGTGGACGGACCTTTGAGGCCGCCGCCTATCTGCGCCGCGCCGGGGCCGACACCACCGAGGTGCGCCGCTACTTCCAGAGCGATCTGGACAGCATGGTCCAGCGCTACGACATCATCCGCACCGCCAAGATGGTCCACGGGGACATCGCCGTGGCGGTGGCGGAAAACGAGGTGGCGAGAGTCACCGCCGCCAAGGCCGCCGACGACCTGCTCACCCTGGAGGGCATTCAGGCCTCGATCGTCCTCTACCGCCAGGGGGACGGGGTGTCCATGTCCGGCAGG
Organism: uncultured Eubacteriales bacterium; assembly: GCA_949739085.1. The sequence continues at coordinate 33,221 of CATIYU010000095.1, forward strand.
TCCCTGGGGGAGATCAACGTGCAGCTGATCCTGGAGAAGCTGGGCGGCGGCGGAAACGCCACCGCCGCCGGGGGCCACGTGCCGAACTGCGGGCTGGAGACCGTGCGGCAGAGGCTGCTGGAGTCCATTGACAACTATTACGCCACGTGATACAGAGGAGCGTCCCATGAAGCTGGAAGAGGTGCGGACCGCCCCCAGACTGGAGCGGCACGAGGAGGCCATATCGGCAATACGAGGGGGAATACGCTTTTTACAATCAAGAAGAGCCCTTCCGGGCGGAGCACCCCAACCGGCCGGCAGGGGAGGAGAAATTCGTGTGGCTTCAGACCTCCGGCCAGATCCTGGGGCATGTTTCCTATGGTCCGGACGGCCAGATCCCCGCCGCCGGGGGATGCGCGTATCCCGAGGATGCGCTGGACGTGGGGCTGGGCCTGCGGCCTGACCTGTGCGGACGGGGACTTGGCGCGGCATATGTCGCCATGTGCCTCCGGTTCGGACAGGAGCGCTACGGGGCCCGGCGGTTTCGTTTGACGGTGGCCGGTTTCAACCAGCGGGCCATAAAGGTCTATCAGAGGGCGGGCTTTTCCATTGCGCGCCAGGTAACCCATTCGATTTTCCATAATCCATTTTTTATCATGACCGGGGTATACACCGGGGAACAGGAATAAATCAGGAGGAATACTACCATGAAAGTCATTTTACAACAGGACGTGAGCGGGAAGGGCAAAAAGGGCCAGATGGTGGACGTGGCCGAGGGGTACGCCAGAAACTACCTCCTGCCCCGCAAGCTGGCCGTGCCCGCCACCGCCGACGCCATGAACACCATGATGCTGAAGGAAAAGGCCAAAAAGGCCGAGGACGCCCGGCTGAAGGCCGAGGCCGAGGCGGTGGCCGCGAAGCTCAAAAACGCGCCGGTGAAGGTCACCGCCAAGGCCGGGGCCAACGGGAAGCTCTTCGGCGCTGTGACCAGCAAGGAGGTCTCCGAGGCCCTGAACGCCCAGCACGGCATTGAGCTGGCAAAGCAGAAAATCGTGCTGGATGAGCCCATCAAAGCTTACGGCAGCTACGAGCTGAAGGCCAAGCTGGGCTATGAGGTGTCCGGCACCATCTACGTGATGGTGGTGGAGGAGAAGTAGGCGGCGAGGCCCAGGGCCTCCCGGACAAGGTGCAGTTGCTCCAGCCCGGACTGGGCCGCCAGCGCCTCGGCGTAGGTGCGAAGGAGCGCCGCCTGCTCCCGGCTCAGAGACACCAGGAGCGCGTCCTCCGCCGCCTGGACCGCGGCGGCGGCGGTCCGGTACTCCTCCATGGAGAGAAGCTTTGCGTATCTGGCCTCCGCGATGTACCCGTAGAGGCGTGCCGCAGGATCTTGCATGTTGATTCCACCTTTCTTAATATCATGTGTTGGTTGAAGCCGGAGGAATTTGAAGAAAGCAGGTGATGTCCCTGGACGAGGAACTTCTCTCCCGCCAGATGCCCCACAGTCTGGAGGCCGAACAGGCCGCCCTGGGCGCTATGCTCATCGACGCGGACTGCATCAAGGACGTGATGGACAAGCTCCAGCCCGATGATTTCTACGTCAAGCAGAACCGGGAGGTCTTTGAGACCATTTTTACCATGTTCAGCTATTCCAAAGCCATTGACGGCGTTACCGTGGCGGAGGAGATGCAGAAAAACGGAACCTACAACGAGAATACAACCAGAACCTACCTGGCCCAGCTGATGGAGGTGACCCCCACCAGCGCCAACGTCATGGATTACGTGGACATCATCCGGGACAAGTCCCTGCTGCGGGGCCTGGCTAAAGCGGCGGGGGACATCTCCAGCATGGTCCAGGAGGGCCTGGGAGAGGCATCCGCCATCCTGGAGGCCGCGGAGCAGAAGGTGTACGCCATCCGCCGGGGGCGGAGCGCCCAGGAGCTGGTGCCCGTGGCCCAGCTTATCAAACCCTTCCTGGATCAGCTCAACGACCTGGCCTCCGGGAAGACGGGCCTGCCGGGCCTGCCCAGCGGCTTCTCCGCCGTGGACCAGAAAATCCACGGCCTGAACCGCTCGGACCTTATCCTGCTGGCCGCCCGGCCCGGTATGGGCAAGAGCTCCATGGCCCTGAATATGGCCCTCAACACCGCTAAGATGAGCGGGAAAACCGTGGCCATCTTCTCTCTGGAGATGTCCAAGGAACAGCTGCTGGTGCGGCTGATGGCCTCCGAGGCCCTGGTGGAGCTGACCAGGCTCTCTACCGGGCGGCTCTCCTCCACCGACTGGGGGAAGCTTACCCAGGCCGCCAGGACCCTCCGCCAGACCGATATTCGTATCGACGATAACCCCATGCTCACCGCCGCCGACATGAACGCCAAGTGCCGCCGCCTGGATAACCTGGGCCTGGTGGTCATCGACTACTTGCAGCTCATGAGCTCCGCCGGGGGCAGGAGCTACGCCGGGGAGAACCGCCAGCAGGCGGTCAGCGACATCTCGCGGATGCTGAAGATCATGGCCAAGGAGCTGGACGTGCCCGTCATCTGCCTCAGCCAGCTCAGCCGCGCCAACGAGAAGCGGGAGGACAAGCGGCCGATGCTCTCCGACCTGCGGGACTCCGGCGCTATCGAGCAGGACGCGGATATCGTCATGTTCCTCTACCGGGAGGACTACTACAAAGAGGAATCAGAAAACAGGAATATTGCCGAATGTATCGTGGCCAAGAACCGCCACGGCGAGACGGGAAAGGTACCCCTGCGGTGGGTGCCAGAATATACCACCTTCAGCACCGTGGAGATGCGCTTCGACGAGGACGGATGACCGGAGCGGAAGCCGCGCTGAAGGGATAGAATGGATATGGAACATGCCGGGGCGTTTTGCCAAAAATGGAATATGCTTCCCAGAGGCGGCCTCGTCCTTTGCGCCGTCTCCGGCGGAAGGGACTCCATGGCCCTGCTCCACTGGCTCTGCCAGAGAGGGCCCCAGGGGGGATTTCAAGTGGCCGCCGCCCACTTTAACCACCAGCTCCGCCCCAGCGCCGGGGCCGACGAGGAGTTTGTCCGGGCCTGGTGCCGGGAACACCGCGTCCCCCTATCCTGCGGCGGGGAGGACGTGGGGGCCTACGCCCGGGAGCGGGGCGCGGACAGAATCGCCACCGCCCACCACCGGGAGGACAACGCCGAGACCGTGCTGCTCCACCTGCTGCGGGGAACCGGGCTCCAGGGACTTACCGGCATCGCGCCGGTGCGGGGGAAGATCGTGAGGCCCCTGCTGGAGGTCAGCCGGAAGGAAATCGACAGATATGTGGCCCAAAACGGTATCCCCTTCGTGGAGGACAGCTCCAACGCCTCCCCTGCCTTTACCCGGAACCGGCTGCGGCTGGAGGTCATGCCCCTGCTGGAGGACATCGCCCCCGGCTGCGCCGGGAGAATCGCCGCCGCCGGGGCGCTGCTGCGGGAGGAGGAAGCCTATCTCCAGCGGGAGGCCGGACGCGCCTGCTCCATCAGCTATGAAGCCGGTTCGGCGGCGCTGGCCGGACTGTGGGACGGGAGCGCCGTCACCGGGCGCAGGGCCATTCGCTCCGCCGCCCGGCAGCTCGGCGTGGAGCTGGACCGCCGCGCTACGGAAAATGTATGGAACCTCTCCGGCGGCGGCTATCTGGACCTGCCCAGCGGCCTGAGCGCCCAGCGGCACGGCGGAGAACTGACACTGTGGAAAAAGGAGACGCCTCCGCCGCCTCTGACTTTGTGCCTGGGAGATCAGGCGTGGGGACCGTGGCGGGTGCGGGTCCGGCGGCGGGACGGGGCAGAGAACCCCCAGGCCCTCCTGCTGGACGGGGACGTCTGGCCCCTGACCATCGCCGCCTGGGACGGGACCGGCAGGCTGGCTGTGGAAAACGGCAGCAGGACCGTGAAACGGCTCTTTGCGGACCGGGGCATTCCCGTGGAGCGGCGGGAGAGGCACCCCGCGCTTCTCTGGTACGGCAGCTTGGCTGGCGTCTTCGGCGTGGGAGTGGATTGGAACCTCCGGCCACAGCTGGGACGGCCCTGCCTGGAGGTGTCTTTGGAGGAAGTATGACAATTGTGGATTTCTCCCCCGCCTGCGCTGCGGAGGCGGAGGAGCTGGCCCTTGCGGCTTACCGGGAGGAGCGGCGGCAGGTCCCGGCCCTGCCGGACGTGGACCGGGGACTGGACCTGGCCCCCTTCGCCGGAAACGGCCTGGGCGTTGCCGCCTTCCAGAATGGGCGCATGGCGGGGTTCCTCTGCTGCACGGACCCCTTCCCCGACGCCTTTCAGGCCACTGGCGTTAAAGGCGTGTTCTCCCCCATGGGCGCGAACGCCGCGGGTGGGGACCGGAAGGTGCTGGCCGCCCTGTACCGGGAGGCCGCGCGGAAGTGGGTGCGGGCGGGGGCCGTCAGTCACGGCGTCTGCCTCTTCGCCCACGACCTGGAGGCACAGAGAGCCCTCTACCAGCTGGGGTTCGGGCTGCGGTGCGTGGACAGTATTCGGACTGCGGAGCGCATTTTCCCGGAAAATCGGGATATGTATACGTATTCTGAGCTCCGTGAGGAGGAGTTTCCCATGGTCTATCCCCTGGAAGCGGCTATGGCGGCCTCCTTCCGGGAGAGCCCCTTCTTTATGAACAGACCCCTGGCGGACCAGGGGACGTTCTGCCGGGAGCTGCGGGGAAACCGGGACCGATGCTTCGCCGCCTGGCGCGGCGGAGAGCTGGCCGCCTATCTGAAACTATCCGTACAGGGGGAGACTTTCCTCTCCGGACGGCCGGACTACCGGCACGTGTCCGGGGCTTTCTGCCGGGAGGAGCGCCGGGGAATCTTCCGGGGCCTGTTGGACTTCGTTCTGGGCATTTTGCAGCAAGAGGGCGTCTCCCGGCTGGGCGTGGACTACGAGAGCCTGAACCCCGCCGCCAGCGGGTTTTGGCCCCAATTTTTTCAGGCGTATACCGCCGGTGTGGCGCGCCGGGTGGATGAGAAAATCCTGTTGGACCATCCGGCGCGGTATGAACCTAAGAAACAACAGCAACATAAGGAGGTATAAAATATGGGCGCAATGGATCAGGATATCTTAAAGGTGCTGTACTCGGAGAAGGAGATCGCCGCTCGGGTGAAAAAAATGGGGGAACAGATGTATGAGGACCTGTGGGACAAGGACCCCCTGTTCGTCAGCGTACTGCGGGGCGCTTTCATCTTTATGGCCGACATCGTCAGGGCCTGCCAGGTGAAGGGCGATGTGGAGTTTATCGCCGTCTCGTCCTACGGCAGCGCTATGTGCTCCTCCGGCGCGGTGCAGATCACCAGGGACATCCAGCAGGACATCTGCGGGCGGAACCTGGTGGTTATTGAGGACATTCTGGACTCCGGAAACACCCTCTTCTTTCTCAAGCAGTATTTCATGACTAAGGGGGCGGCCTCCGTCTCCATCTGCACCCTGCTGGATAAGCCCAGCCGCCGGGACAAGGCGATCACCGCCGACTACACCGGCTTCGTGGTGCCCGACGAGTTCGTGGTGGGCTACGGGCTGGACTACTGCCAGAAGTACCGGAACCTGCCCTACATCGGCGTGCTCAAGCCGGAGGTGTACGGCGGCCAGTCTTGAGGCTGATTAACATACGGACAACACCGGGCGGTCAGGCGGCCGCCCTATTTCAGGGCGGACCGGCCTCCGCCCAGGACAGGAGTGATGGGTTTGCCAAAACAGGGAAAGGGCCCCGGTCTGGGGCTGTACTTCGCCGCGATTATTTTGCTGCTGGCCGCCTACTTCGTTTTCTACGGGACCGCCAGGACCCCCGCCGTCTCCTACGCCAAGGTGGAGGCGCTCTTTGAAACGGAACAGGTGGAGAGTTTCCAGGTCAGAAACGGGGACGAGCTGTATCTCTATCTGAAGGACGGCTCTGCCGTGCGCAACGACCTGGAGAGCACCTACGCTTTCCGCCAGGACTTTGGGGAGATCATCCAGGACCAGAAGGCGCGGGGCGTGCTGCGGGACTACGACTACGCCCCCGTGTATACGCCCCCCTGGTGGAGCGAGATTTTGCTGTATATCCTGCTGCTGGGCGGGTTCTTCCTGCTGTGGCAGTATATGGCCATGCGGGCCCAGGGCGGCGGCGGCATGGACCAGGGACGCCGCTTCGGCAAGGCTAGAATCCGCTTCGGCTCCGACAGCAAAGAGAAGGTGGGCTTCGCCAGCGTGGCCGGGGCCGACGAGGAGAAGGAGGAGCTGCGGGAAATCGTGGACTTCCTCCAGGAGCCTAAAAAATACCTGGACCTGGGGGCCCGCATCCCCAAGGGCGTGCTGCTGGTGGGACCTCCGGGCACCGGAAAAACCCTGCTGGCCAAGGCTGTGGCCGGGGAGGCCGGGGTCCAGTTCCTCTCCATCTCCGGGTCCGACTTTGTGGAGCTCTACGTGGGCGTGGGCGCCAGCCGGGTGCGGGACCTCTTCGACGAGGCCAAAAAGTGCGCGCCGTCTGTGGTGTTCATCGACGAGATCGACGCCGTGGGCCGCCAGAGAGGCGCCGGTCTGGGCGGCGGACACGACGAGCGGGAACAGACCCTGAACCAGCTCCTGGTGGAGATGGACGGCTTCGGCAGCAACGAGGGCGTGGTGGTGCTGGCCGCCACCAACCGGGCCGACATCCTGGACCCCGCCCTGCTGCGGCCTGGCCGCTTCGACCGGCAGGTGTTCGTGGGCAGGCCAGACAGCAAGGGCCGGGAGGAGATCCTGGCCGTCCACACCAAAAATAAACCCCTGGCCGAGGACGTGGACCTCCACGTGCTGGCCCAGGGTACCAGCGGCTTTACCGGGGCGGACCTGGAAAATCTGGTCAACGAGGGCGCTCTGCTGGCCGCCAGGAAGTCCAGAAGCTTTATTACCATGGAGGATCTCCAGGCGGCGGTTATCAAGGTCATCGCCGGCCCCGAGAAAAAAAGCCGGGTCGTTCCCCAGCATGAGAGAAGGCTCACCGCCTACCACGAGGCTGGTCACGCCGTGATGCACCACTGCCTGGAGAGCGTGGACCCGGTTCATCAGGTGACCATCGTGCCCCGGGGACAGGCCGGGGGCATGACCATCTCTCTGCCCGGCGAGGACAGGGGCTACTACTCCAAACGCTATATGGAGGAGGAGATCGCCGCCCTCCTGGGCGGACGGGTAGCGGAGGCCATGTTCCTGGGAGACATCTCCACCGGGGCCTCTAACGACATCCAAAGGGCCAGCGCCCTGGCCAGAAAGATGGTGGCCTCCTACGGCATGAGTCCGGAGCTGGGGCCGGTCAGCTTTGACAACGGCAGCGACGAGGTCTTTATCGGCCGCAGCATGGCCCAGGCTAAAACCTACTCCGAGGAGGTGGCGGCGAAAATCGACGCCGAGGTGAAGCGCATTGTGGACGCCGCCTACAGCCGCTGCCAGGAGGTGATGGAGGCGCACAGGGATAAAATGGAGGCTGTGGCCGCGCGCCTGCTGGAGAGCGAGACCATGTCCGGCGAGGAGTTCGCCGGGGTGATGGGCTTCCCAAAAGCAGCGCCCCCGGAGGACCTGAACCAGGAACAGCGCCGGGAGCGGGAGTAAAGCTCTTTGGTTGTCTTTTTCTCTCTGGAAAAAGTAATGGCTGCCGGAATGTCCCCACCGGGACGCCCGGCAGCCCGTATCCTATTACTGGGCTATGTAGCGCTCCTCCGCATCCAGCAGAGCGGCGCGCAGAAGGTCCACGGCCTTTTGGACGGTTGTGTCGCCGGGCTCGTGCAGCTCCAGAATGGAGATCGCCCGGTCGATCTGGCCCACAAAATTGGCGTATTCCTTCTGGTAATTCATAGGCTTTTCCTCCTTCTCCTTTTCCCGCTGTGGCGCGGGTTTCTTATTGTGAGGCGTCAGCGGGCCGTGCCACTTCCGTCCTATCAAAATCTGGCGGACCTTGGAAAATTCCGGCGGCGTCTGTCACACTCTGTCGCCTAGTATAGCCGGATTGGCGAAAGGATTTTGCCGGATTTTGTCGAACCGGAAAAATCTTTTTGCGCCAACCACTAGCAGAGGGATATAGACCCCCCGCAGGTTACACAATATCTAGTGGTTAGTCACGTTTTTGCCTGTTTTGCCGAAAAATAGGGCTTTTCCTCTGAAAAGAGTGCGCAAGTGCCGCCGCCGGGCCTCCACCGGCAAAAACGCCTATGTAACCACCCACTGCACCAGAAGAAGCAGCGCCAGACCCGGGAGCCCCAGAACGCCCACAACCAGGGCGTTGAACAGATTCAGACCCAGGCTCAGGCCCGTGATGGCTGTGGTGGCGTTCAGCAGCACCAAGCCCCCCAGACCCAGCAGGGTGTTTACCGCCGCCTTCGCCAGCAGCTTCATGGGCGCGGAGAAGGCCCGGGCCGCTGCCGCCAGCAGCACCAGGCCCAACCCCGCCAGAAGCACGATGGTCTTTACGTCCATCGGGCCCTCCTCCCCGCCCGCGCCGTTACCGCCGTGGCCGCGCAGACCTCCAGCTCCTTGATCTGGCGGACAAGGTAGTTCATCTTTGCCTTCAGAGAGCTGATCTCAAAGATGCACGCCTCCGTCAGCTCCGGGTCGCTGGCGTAGTCAAAGGCCGCGTAGGCGTGGTTCAGGGCGTTTTGGGTGTCTTGCAGGCTTGTCTTCAATTCCATCAGAGCCGGTGCGTCCGTGTGCCGGGAGCGTATGGGGGAAATGCGTTTCATGTGAATCCCTCCTTGGTTTCCAGTGTATGTAAAGTTTGGACAACTATTCCATTTTTTAGTACAGGCCCCGCAGGTCCCTTTTGCGGACCGGCGGCGGGGAAAGGAGGCGCTGTGCGGGAATACTATATGGAACTGGCCCTGGCCTTGGCCCGGGAGGCCGCCGCGGAGGGCGAGGTGCCTGTGGGGTGCGTTATCGTCCGGGACGGAGTGGTGGTGGGCCGGGGGCGCAACCGCCGGGAACAGAAGCAGAGCGCCCTCTCCCACGCCGAGGTGGAGGCCATCAGAGAGGCCAACCGGACCCTGGGGTCCTGGCGGCTGGAGGACTGCCAGCTGTTCGTAACCCTGGAGCCCTGCCCGATGTGTGCCGGGGCCATTCTCAACGCCAGAATCCCCAAGGTCTTTTTCGGTGCGCGGGACCGGACCATGGGCGCCTGTGGCGGGGTGATGAACCTATTTATGGAGGACTTCCCCAATCCTCCGGCAGTGGTGGGCGGCGTGCTGGAGGAGGCGTGCCGGGAGACGCTGGCCCGCTTCTTTCGGGAGCTGAGGGGCGGTACTTGAGAAAGGAGAGCTTTATGGAACCAATGTATTATACTGTGCGGACCATTAACGGCGACTACGCCTATCTTACCAGCGATACCGGCGTGGAAAACCAGGTGGCCATGTTCCTGCTGCCGGAGGGTACCGATGTGGGCAGCAGGCTGCTGTTTGAAAACTTTGAGTGGTCAATTTTGGAGTAGGAGGCGCTGGATATGCTGCAAAAAATAATGGAAATTGTGAGAGAGGCCGGGGAGATCGTTCTCTCCGCCCACGACGTGGCGGCCCAGACCCGCCAGAAAACCTCCGCGGCTGACCTGGTGACGGAATACGACCTGGCGGTAGAGCGCTTCCTGAAGGAACGCCTGCCGCCCCTTGTGCCGGGGTCCGTGTTCTTCGGCGAGGAGGAGAAGGAACATCTGGACCCCAGCAGGGGCTGGGCCTTTATTGTGGACCCCATCGACGGCACCGCCAACTTCGTCCACGGCCTGGGACAGAGCGCCATCTCTGTGGCCCTGGCCCGGGACAGCGTGGTGGAGTACGCCGTGGTATACGACCTCTACCGGCGGCAGATGTTCCACGCCCAAAAGGGCGGCGGCGCGTTCCTGGACGGAGAGCCCATCCACGTCAGCCAGCGGCCACTGGAGAAGGGGCTCTTCGCCATGGGCACCGCCCTCTATCTGCCGGAGTATTTTGACCGGACCATGCGCCTGACGGCGCAGCTCTTCCGGCGCAGCTGCGACTTCCGCCGGATGGGCGCCGCCGCCCTGGACCTCTGCAACGTGGCCTGCGGACGGGTGGACGCCTTTTTTGAGTACAGCCTCTGCCCCTGGGACTACGCCGCCGCCAGCCTCCTCATCACCGAGGCCGGTGGCTTCATCTGCACCCTGGAGGGGAAGCCCCTGCCCATCGTGGAGCGGTGCGGCGCCTGGGCCAGCAACGCCGTCAACCGGGACATCCTGCAAGAGCTGGAGGTTTGACGGCGGGGCCCCTTTATGCTATCATGTTCCCATCTATCAAAAAGGAGTTTTCTGCCATGCTGTACCTCCTCGCCATCGCCCTGTGTGTGGCCGCGGACCAGGCCGTGAAGCTGTACGTGGTGGGCCGCCTGGCCCTCTTTGAGGCCGCCCCCCTGCTGCCAGGGTTTGTGGAGCTACTCTACATTCAAAATACCGGCGGCGGGTTCTCCATCCTGGAAAACCACACCTGGCTGCTCACAGTGGTCACCACCCTGCTGATGGCCGTCATCGCCTGGATGCTGGCGAAAAAGACCTTCCCCCACCCCCTGGCCATGTGGACCCTGACCCTGATCCTGGGCGGCGGGCTGGGAAACCTTATCGACCGGGTACGGCTGGGCTACGTGGTGGATATGTTCCACTTCCAGTTTATCAACTACCCCGTCTTCAACGTGGCCGACATCCTGGTGGTGTGCGGTACCATCGGCTTCGCCGCCTACTATATGCTGCTCCACGACAAAATTACCGCCAAAAAGGAGAATGACTGCCATGAGACCGGCGGTTCTACAGGCCAATAACTGCGCCGGGATGCGCCTGGACAGCTTCCTGGCCCGGGAGCTCCCGGAGCTCACCCGCTCCGCCGCCCAGCGGCTCATTGAGGATGGCCGGGCCGCCGTGGACGGCCGGACCGCCGTCAAGAGCGCAAAGCTCTCCGGCGGGGAGACCGTCACGGTGGAGCTGCCGGAACCGGAGGCCCCGGACGCCCAGCCGCAGAACATCCCCCTGGACGTGGTGTACGAGGACGCTGACGTGATCGTAGTCAACAAGCCCGCCGGGCTGGTGGTCCACCCTGCCCCTGGACACCCCGACGGCACCCTGGTCAACGCCCTTCTCTTCCACTGCGGGGACAGCCTCAGCGGCGTGGGCGGCGCACTGCGGCCAGGAATCGTCCACCGCATTGACCGGGACACCAGCGGGCTCATCATCGCCGCCAAAAATGACGCCGCCCACCAGGCCCTCGCCGCCCAGCTCCAGGACCACAGCCTGGCCCGGACCTATGAGGCCATCGTGAAGGGAGGACTCCGGGAGGACGCCGGGACCGTGGACGCCCCCATAGGCCGGCATTTCTCCGACCGGAAGCGGATGGCCGTCACAGAGAAGGGGCGGCGGGCGGTGACCCACTGGGAGGTTTTGGAGCGATTCCCGGGGTTCACCTACGTCCAGTGCAGGCTGGAGACCGGCAGGACCCACCAGATCCGGGTGCACCTGGCCAGCCTGGGACACCCTATTTTGGGGGATACCGTATACGGCGCGAAAAAGCCTGTGCCGGGCCTCACCGGTCAATGCCTCCAGGCCGTGGGGCTGCGGTTCCGCCACCCCAGAACCGGGGAGCCGGTAGAGCTGCGCTGCCCCCTGGATAGGGAATTTCAAAACATGCTGCAAAAACTGCGGAGCCGGTAGCGGCCCCGCAGTTTTTCGGTTATTGGGTGATCTCCAGAGACACCGGGCGGCCCTGGCCAGCTTCGTCCAGAAGAATCACCTGATGGGAGATGGGAGAGGCTTCCGGCGCGGGCAGGGCCGTCCGGACCACCCCCTCCCTGCTGTGCTCCTCCACCAGCACCCAGGCCGCGTCCGGCCCACAGCGGAACGCCGGGAGGGGGTCCTGGAGGGAAATCTCCTGGGAGGACAGCGCGGCGTTGTCCCCGCTGAACTGGGTGACCACCAGGCGCTCCAGGCGGGGGACCGCCTGGCCGGTGACCGTCACGGAGAGGGTGTTTTCCGTGACCTCGCCGTTTGTTGTGACCCGCTGGGTGCTGGTCTCGTTGTATGTGCCGCCCTCAAAACACACGGATACGCTGTCCAGATACACCCGCCCATCCGGAGTCTGGTAGACCCGGTAGGCAGTCCAGCAGTTTTTGTTGCCGTAAGGGTCCCAGTCCGCCGCGCCCAGGGGCGGGCCGTAGTAGAGCGTTCCGCTGATGGTATCGGAGGTCCCCTCGTCGGAGACGCTGATGAGGTACTCCCCCGGGGCCATATCCGAAACAACCTCGCTGAGGGGCGTGCCGTCCGCCGTTGTGCCCCGGAGCAGAAACAGGCTATAGCCCCCCTCCAGGCCCGGGAATACGTATGCATCCCCCTGTTTCTCCCCAAAAAGGACATATTGCGGCAGGTCCAGCCCCCCGATTTGTCCGGCCTCTACCCGAATGCTGCCCCGGGCCGTCAGGTGGGGATTCGCCTCGCTGTCCCAGAGGTCCGGGCGGCTGTCCGGGGGACCGGGGACCACGTACAGCCCCGCGAACTGGTCCCCGGTCTCCGCCTCCGGCTGGGCCAGGGCGCAGGACGTGAGGACAAGCAGCAATAGAACCGACAGAAATATGGCTTTATGTTTCATCTTCGTCCTCCTCCAACTGGCCGTCAAAGCGGAGTAAATCTCCCACATCGCAGTCCAGATAATAGCAGATTTTGTTGATGGTGTGGAACCGCACGCCGCTGGCCTTGCCGGAGCGGAGAATGGACAGGTTCGCCTCCGTGATGCCTACCTTGGCGCACAGCTCCTTGCCCGTCATGTTCCGGGCCTTCAGCAGCTCGTTGAGATGTACGGTGATGGCCATGGGACACCTCATATAATCGTCTCGTTGTCGTCGCTGACCGCCTTCGCCCGGCGGAAATAGCGGCACAACAGCCGCAGAACCGCCGCCAACAGCACCGTGGCAAAGGGGAAGCTCACCTGTATACGCACGGAGTAGAGCAGCGGGAAGAGCAGCATTTGCAGCAGATTTCCCCCCGCACAGGCCAGCACCGACGCCGCCGCGATCTGCCCGCAGCGCCGGCTGAGGGTCTCCGCCAGGGTCACGGTGTCCTGAGAGAAGGGGGACGATTCCAGAGCCTGGGCCAGCGCCCCGCCCCAGTACAGCGCCGCGCTGCCCAGCAGCGCGGGGAGCAGGTTTGCCGCCGCCAGCAGGCACAGGACGCAGATAGTGGGGGTCAGATCCAGGCCCGGGGCGGTGTTGCCCGCCTGGAGGGCGCGGATTTTGTCCAGCAGGTCCGCCCCCTGGCTCCAGGCCGCCAGCCACCCTAGCAGTACCGCCGCCCAGCGCAGGAGCTCCTCCAGGGTCTGGCCCAATGAACCGCCGGCGGAGCCCAGACGGCTGAGGCCCCGCAACACCGCCCAGCCCAGCAGCGTGGAGGTCACGCCGCCAGCAACCGCTAGGGACCACAGGATCCCTATCTCCTCCCACGCCAGGGGGTGCAGCAGCGTGGGGTTTACCAGGAAGTACAGACCGCCAAAAATCTCCAGGGACGCCAGGGGCAGCAGCCAGTCCCACTGGCTCCGGCCCCGCCACAGCAGGCCCAAGGCCGGGAGGGCCGTCAGGAGGACCACGGCGGCCCACGCCTTGGCGTTCCCCGGGCCGCCTGACAGAGACAGCTCCCGCAGCCAGAGACCCAGACGGGACAGGGCGTCCAGGGGAAGCACCGCCGCCAGAACCGCCAGGGCGGTGAGCAGCAGACAGGCAAGACCTCGCTTCGTTTTCATACGGCGCCTCCTTAATTATCGTTTTACAATAATCTTGTAGGAACAGAGTACCACAAAAATTATTGTTTGTCAATAATTTTTTGCAGACAGGCCGGGAGGGCAAAAAATGGGACGCAGCCTTGGCCGCGTCCCATCAGGTGGTACAGAGCGTTGTTACATATATTTCCGCATGGTCTCAGTTGCCGCGCTGGGGTCACCGCTGATGGTGATGGTGGCCTTCAGATTCAGAGGCGCGCAGAAGCCCTCCAGCCAGTTCAAAAACCGGTCCGTCTCGTCCGGGTCCTTGCTGCGGGCAATTTTGTGGAGGTTATCCATGAAGATGTGGGAGATATCGTAATTGCCGGCGTACAGACCGGAAATAAAGCCCCGCAGAGCCGCGTAGCTGTCGATGGCGAACTCCGAGGCGTCCACCATCCGGGTCTGGTGGCGGAGGTTGAAGCTCATGTTGCGGGTGGCCTCAATGCAGACCATGCAGCCTGTCTCCGCCCCAGCAGCCTCCTCCATCAGTGCGATCAGCTGCTTGGTCTTGCCCTCGCCAGAACCGCTCATAATCAGCTTAACCATATGAAATCACTCCTTTTTTACATTTGGTGGATTCATCATGGCTATAGGATAACACAGACGGGCCGGAAACACAACCAGAAAAATCACTTTTCACAAAAATTTAATGAGTCCAGGGACACCGGCGACAGATTGTCATAGGGGTACTGGTGGGGATTCTGCCAGGCGGAGGGGTCCCGGCCCGGGCTGAACTTGTACTGGGCCAGAAATTGCAGGCCCGCTTCGTCCCACACCCCCAGGCGCAGGCAGAGACGGTAGTCCTCCAGATCCACGCCCGGAACCGCCCACATCAGCCGCCTGCCATCCCAGAGCAGTGCGGCCTCCTGGTTGCGGCTGGTCAGGGCGCTCTGGTGGTAGTCCTCCTGGTCCAGCGAACCGGTGAGGACGGAGATAACGCCCTCCGGGGTTTCCTCCAGCAGGCAGAAGCCGCCGCTCTCCCCCGACAGCGCCGCCAGATGGAGGGGGCCGCGGTCAATGGTCTCGTTCAGGAACTCGTCCGGGGCCATGGGCAAAAGGTCCAGGCGCTGGAGCTGAGCCCCCGTTCCGGCGTCAATGACGGTGAGGATGAGCCGGTCCGCCTCCCGGGTGTAGAGCAGGAGCTTGCCGCCGTCCTCCGTAAGGCCCAGGTACAGGACGTTGGAGGGGTCCAGAGGGTAGAGAAGCCTCAGCCCGGCCAGGTCAAACCAGGAGGGGCCCTCCTTGCACAGGGGAAGGAAGTGAATTCCCTGGCCCTGGGCACAGCGGAGCAGGTCCGTGGGGCCGCCGCTGTCCCACACCTGGGCCAGGAAGTAGGCTCCCCGCTCGGTGACCACGCCCTGGCTCTGAAGATAGGGCTGATCGCTGAAACCGGCTGTGACATTTGTCATCATTCCAGAGCCGTCCAGGGTGACGGAGACCTCCAGCTGCTGGCCTGGGGCCACCTGGTACTGGAAGTAGCGGCCAAAAGCCTCCTGCGTTATGGTGGTGTAGTACTCGCCCATCCGGCCGTCATAGTTGACGGACAGGGCCAGGGGGTAGACCTGGGTATAGTCCTCTACCAGGAGGGTCTCTGTGCGGGTCTCCCCCGCCGGGGTGCGTTTGGCCACGTCCGCCGCCATGGCGAACAGAAAATCACCGTCCAGGTCCGCTGGGTCAAAATGCCCGCTTACACTGTACGGGACGTCAATTGAGAGCTGCACATAGGGCGCGTCCGCCCAGGACCAGTCCGGCTCCAGCTCTTCCGCGGAGAAGCGGAAGGCCGTCTCCGCCGCCGGGGCTTCGCCGGGACGGAACGTTGTGGTCCAGAAGAGATAGCCCTGCTGGTCCCGGTGGCGGAAGGTCAGCTCCAGATCCGCCGCCGCGGCGGGGTCGCCAGAGAACACCGTCTCCACCACCTCCACCTGGTCCCGGGCGCTGTTGACCAGCAGATGGGCGGCGGTAAGGGTCCCCAGAGAAAGGGCCAGCAGCAGCGCCAGGGCCAATCCTGTCCGTTTCATGATTCCTCCTCCTCTGAAAGCAGGTCCAGGGCCCGGCTCACCCGGTCCGGCTGGTAGCTGTACGCCTCCTTCACATAGTCCAGGAGGGTCTGGCCCCGGTCCTCCAGGTCCAGGGTGGACACGTCCCCCACCACCTTGCCCGCCCGCAGCAGCACCGCCCGGCTCACAAAGCGCTCTACCTCCTCCAGAAGATGGGTGGAGAGCACCACCGCCTCCGTGGGCTCCAGGATGCCCAGAAGAAGCTTGTAGAAGTCCTCCCGGTTGAAGACGTCGCTGCCGGAGAAGGGTTCGTCCATGAGGATATAGTCCGCCCCCTGGCTCAGGGAGAGCACCACCTCAAACTGGTTTTTCTGGCCGGTGGAGAGGCGGCAGAGGGCCCGGTTCGCGGGCAGCTCAAAGAAGTCCATCAGGGCCCGGAAGCGCTTCTCCCGCCAGTGGGGGAAATGCATGGCGTAGAAATCCCGGTGGTCCCGGGCCGTCAGGCTGGGGAAAAAGGAGTGCTCGCAGGTGGCGAAGGAGAGGCGGGCGATGTTCCGCGTGGTCACCGGGCCGCCGTCCAGAAGGACCTGGCCGTCATGGCGCAAAAGGCCCAGGACGCACTTCATGAGGGTGGTCTTGCCCGCGCCGTTCTCCCCAAAGAGGCCCACCAGCTCCCCCGGGGACACGGAGAGGGTCACGTTGTTCACCGCCGTCTTGCAGCCGGTGATCCCGCAGGAGTAGGTTTTATGGATGTTTTTCAGTTCCAGCATGTCAGGCGCCTCCTTTACGAAAATACGCAGCAGAGAAGCTGGTACGTCCTCCCCTGGAGCTCCAGAGAATCTAAGAAATCCGGGGGCGTGCACAGGCGGTACACCGCGAAGTAGGCCAGCAGCAGAACCAGCGGCAGAAGGGCGCTCCCCGCCAGCCCCAGCAGGGGCAGGGCCAGGCACCGCCGGGGCAGGTCCCACCTGTCCGGCAGGCGGCGCATGAGGTAGACGCTCCGGCTCCCCTGGTAGTGGTGCGCCCAGTGGCCCGCCGCCAGGGTCAGCATACAGACCGCCGTGAGGAGGAAGCCGAAGCCGCTCCCCTGGAGAAGCTCGCCAAAGGGGGTCATCCGCATATGGGGATAGGGATAGGCTGTCATGCGCCTCAGGCGGTAGAAGTACGACCCCAGAAACCGGCACAGGCTCCAGCCGGTGGAGAGCAGGAGAAGGCCCAGAAGAAGGTTCCGCTCCTGGCGGGCGTTTACGCCCAGAGGGACCAGACGGTCCCAAAGAATTCCTTTACGTCTCATCCAGATCCCCCCTCCAGCCGTTGTAGAGATACCAGGCGTCCGCCCACGCCACCGCCAGGGCCGCCAGGGAGACCATTACATCCAGGACCCAGTTGGAAATGCTGCCGGTGAAGGCCGCCCAGGCGAGACTGCCCAGCACCACGGACACCCACCAGCCATAGGTGCTCCCCCGCCGGAGCTTGTAGGTCCACGCCCCGGCGGCGAACCCCAGCGACAGCGCAAGCACCCCGTTGCGCAGATAGCGGGTCCAGTGGTCCAGAGGCAGGAGGTTGTGGAGAAAATTGCTGCGGTAGAGGGCCAGGAACACCGTCTGCCCGCTGCGGTACTCCGGCGGGAGGCTGGCGGCATACCAGCCCAGCAGCGCCAGCGCCGCCGCCGTCTGCACCGCCCAGAACAGCAGCAGGCAGAGGGCGTTAAAAACCGCCTGCCACAGAACGGCGCCTTCCTCGGGGATGGACAGGCGGCCTAAGGTGCAGCCCGTGGCGGGCGAGCTGCCGCCGCCCCAGCTCAGCAGAAACAGCAGCGCCAAAAACGTTATGCCGCAGATTAGAGGGATCCCGGGCAGCAGGCTCTCCGCCGCCGGGGGAGGTTCGCCCGCCCGGTGCAGCCGCCAGCCGAACAGCACGCCCTCAAAGAGTACCATCAGAAGCAGAAGCCCCAGGACCTTCCTCAGGTGGATTCTGGCCCACAGGGCCAGCACCGGCAGATACTTTTTCATTCCGTCTCCTCCCCTTCCTCACGTTCATCCCACAGGCGGCCAATGAGGGCCAGGGCCTCCGGCCTGGACGTCCCCGTCTGCCGCAGGGCCGTCACCAGCCGCCGGGCGTCCTCCTCCAGCAGCTGGGCGCGCACCCGCTCCACCAGCTCCGGCTCCGCCGACACAAAGCTCCGGGCCCCGGCCCGGGACTGGATCAGCCCATCCTCCTCCAGAAGCCGGTACGCCTTCTGTATGGTGTTGGGGTTCACCCCCAGCAGCGCCGACAGCGCCCGGCGGGAGGGCATCTCCTCCCCGGCCTGAATGGTCCCCGCTGCAATGCCCCGCTGGACGTACCGGATGAGCTGGCGGTAGATGGGGCCGCCGCCCTCCAGACGCAGGCCGGCGAATGTGACCAAAGCGGCGCACCCCCTTTCCACTGTGTTACTTACATAGTACGGTTTGGCTGTATTATACAAGTGATACAGTTTTTTGTCAAGAGGGAAAAAGTTCCTTTTCCCGCCGCTTATACCGCCTGTCCCCCAGTTCTGCGAAAAAAAGGGGCAATCCCGGCTATTTTCCTCTTGCCATGGCCGCCGGGCTAGCGTATAATAGAAATACTGTACATGGATAGCGTAGATAGCGTAAACCTGCCGTGAGGTATGTCAACAACAGGAGGTGTGGACAGGTATGGCGAAGAAGGATTCCTTTTTTTCAAGGCTGTTCGGCGGCGGACAGGAGAAGGCAGAGCCGGAGGAGAAAAAAGAGCCGGAGGCGCGGGAGGAAGTCCGGGAAAAACCCCCTTCCCCCCCTCCCGCCCCAACAGCCCCGCCCTTAAAGGACGTGGCGCTGCTGGAGCTGCCGCCGGAACACGCGATGCACAGACTTTGGAACCTGCGGCTGGAGCAGGGCGGCTGGCTGCCCTCCCCTAAGCTGCTGATGATGGCCCCAGAGGGCCAGCCGGAACCCCTGACAGCAGACGAGGTGGAAAAGGAGCTGCCCCGGCTTAGGCTGGCTATGACCACCTCCGCCAACCAGCGCATCAGCAAGGCCCTGCCCAAAAAGGAGGACGACCCACAGCCGGATATGGACGCCCAGCCGGTGGTGTTCACTACCAGGGACCTCCTGACCGCCTGGATCGTTGTCTATCCCCCTGTGGGCCGGGGCGCGGAGGTCAATAAGGATATTCTCGAGCGGGCCCTGCGGGACAGCCAGATCTCCTTCGGCGTGGACGCCGGACTGCTGGAGAAGCTCCCCCGGGACGATAACCGCTATTTCCACCTCTTCCTCATTGCCAGAGGCCAGGCCGCCGTCCACGGACGGGACGGCGGTATCATCGACCTCTTTAACCGGGAGATTAAACGGGAGGTGGTGGTGGACGAATTCGACCAGGTGGACTACACCTCCTTGAACCTGGTGCAGAACGTGGAGGAGGGCGAGGCCATCTGCCGCATCGTCCCCTCTCTGGCCGGCACCCCCGGCACCACCGTCACCGGCAAGGCCATCCCCGCCAAGGACGGCCGCCCCGCCGTGGCCCCCAAGGGCCGCAACACCGAGCTGACCGAGGACGGCGAGAGGCTGATCGCCACCTGCTCCGGCCACGTGGAGTTTACTGGCCGGGCCTTCCAGGTGAAGCCCGTGCTGGAGATCGCCGGGGACGTGGACTACTCCACCGGCAACATCAACTTCCTGGGCGACGTCCACATCCAGGGGGATGTAACCAGCGGCTTCAGCGTAAAGGCCATGGGAAACATCATCGTGGACGGACTGGTGGAGGCCGCCAACGTGGACGCTGGCGGCGACCTGGTTATGGCCAAGGGCGTGGTGGGCAACGGCCAGGCCGTTATTATGGCCCAGCGGAACGTGTTCGCCAAGTTCCTGGAGAACTGCTGCGTCCGGGTGCGGGAGAATTTGCAGGCCGACTGCATCATCAACTGCGACGTGTACTGCGACGGCGTGGTCCAGGTGCGCTCCGGCCGGGGCACCATCATCGGCGGCAGAATCCGCGCCGCCTACGAGGTCAGCGCCAGCATCGTGGGCTCCAAGTCCGAGTGCGTTACAGCCGTGGACCTGGGGGGGCTGCCCTGCGAGGATTTTGAACGGGAAAACCTCACCAGCGAGCTGCGGGAGCTGCGGGAGGAGCTGGAGAGGACGGAGCTCCAGCCCAGCAGTCCCGCCAGGGCCAGCAGGCTTTCCACCCTGCGGATGAAAATGAGCGTGAGCAAGATGAAGATGGAGCAGTTCGACAAGGACATGGAGCTCCTCTGCCAGCAGATGGACGGAGATGAGGACAGCCGCCGCCTGGTCTGCGGCATCGCCTACCCGGGCACTGTGCTGACGATCGGAGAGGTCAGCCTGCGGCTGGAATATGAGACGAGGCAGTGCACCGCCATCCTGGCCAGTGGGGAAATCTGCCTGATGTGATTAGTCTACAAAGGGTTCGTCATTTCTGACTGGAGAGGAGCAGGCATTTTATGAAGCGGATTATGGTGGTGGACGATTCGCAGATCCTGGAGATGGAGGTCCGCAGGCTACTGGAGGGCACGGAGTATGAGATCGTGTTCTACTGCCAGAACGGAGAGACCGCCATCGCCATGTATGGCGAGGTGATGCCGGATCTGGTGACTATGGACATCATCATGCCGGGAATTGACGGGCTGGAGGCTGCAAAGACCATTATGAGCCAGCACCCGGACGCGAAAATTATTATGATGAGCTCCATGGCCTACTCCGACACCATCGAGGAGGCCCGCTCCATCGGGGCCAGGGACTTTATCTATAAGCCCTTTGACCGGGAGGGTCTGCTCTCCGCCCTGGACAGGGTGTTGCTGGACGCCTAGAGGGGCGGTTACATAAAAACAGGGAGGATATTTCATTGCGAAATATCCTCCCTGTTTTTACTTGTCCTGGTCCTCCGGCGGGGGCGGCGGAGCCGCCTTCAGAGTCCGCCGCCGCTTGAGGAGGCCGCGGACTGCCAGCGCGCCAACGGCAATGACCGCCAGCCACACCAGAATGGACACCCAGTTGCGGGCCAGACCGATAACGAAGTCCTCAAATCCCGCCACGCCCCTGCGCAGGCCCAGGGCGAAGGCCGCCGTGAGCCGCTGGCCAAAGGTGGCGGGCACCTCCTCATCCCCTGAGAGGCGGTAGACCTCCCCCAGCCGCAGGGTGACGGTGGATTAGCCCCCCAGACTGTCGTAGCGGCGGAGCGTCCCGGTGAGACGCTCGATCTCCAGCTCCGTCTCGCTGAGGGCCGTTTCCAGGCTGATGATGTCCTCCATGGTGGCCGCCTGGGCCAGCAGGACCTGTAGGCGCTCCAGCTTCGTGCGCTGGGTGGCCAGCCGGGCCTCGCTGTCGTAATACGCCTCGCTGATATCCTGGGTTTCCTCGCTGCGGGAGACCAGGTGGGCCGCCGCCCCCGCCCGGTCCAACAGGGCGGAGAAGTTCTCCACCGGCACGCGGATGACGCAGTAGAGATACCGGCTGCCGCCCTGGGACATCTGGCGGCTCTCAAACCAGCCGCCCAGCTCCTCCGTGATCTGGGTGATGGCCGCGCTGGCGGCGTCGAAATCCTGGGTCTCCAGCTCCAGGTCCGCCGTGTAGATCATCTTCGTGTTAGTGGGGAGGGCGGCGGGCGTCTCCGGGGCGGCGTCCGCGATCTCCTCCTCCGCCCAGCCGTAGTAGTTGCCGCCGCCCTCGCTGCTCTCGTTCCCCGCCGAGCCCTGGGGCGCCGAGTCGGTGGATACCATGTTGTTCTTTCCGCCGCCGCAGGCGGAGAGAGTCAGGGGGACCAGCAGTGCCAGCAGCAGGGCAAAAACCTTCTTTTTCATCGCGCTTTCCTCCTTTTTTGTGGGTATCTACTAGTTATGACGTAAAATAGGAGGAAATGTTCCGTAAGAAGGACGTTTTTTCTGGTCAGAACAGCCGGACCTGCTCCTCCTCCCGCTGGACAGGGGATTCCCGCTCCACCTCCGGCGGCAGGGCGGAGAGAAACGGGGAGGGCTCGCCGCCGGAAGTGAGAATCAGCTCCTCCCGGGCCCGGGTCATGGCCACGTAGAGCAGGCGGCGCTCCTCCTCCATGTCCGTCCGGCGGTCCGGGGACGGGAGGGGAAGCAGCTCTGTACCCGCCACAAATACCGCAGGAAACTCCAGGCCCTTGGCGGCGTGGAAGGTCATGAGGGACACCGCCCCCGACTCCCAGCCCTGTTGGGAGGTCCGGCGCAGATCCGCCTCCTGGCCAAGGGTCAGGGCGGTCCAGAGCTCTTGGAAGGTGGCGTGGAACACCGCCAGATTCCGCAGGCGCTCCAGGGAGGGACCGCCGCCCCAGCGCTCCGACCAGCGCTCCGCCAGCCGCCAGGGCTTCTCCGTCTCCGCCAGGGACCGCCATGCCTCCTCCTGGTCCAGAGCGTCCAGGGGGACCAGATTCTGAGCGGCTGCCCGGGCCGCCGCGTCCTCCGGGCACAGCAGGGACCGGAAGTAGGCCAGAAAGGCCCGAACCTCCTCCGCGTCCAGGAAGTCCCCGCGGCCGCTGACCAGACAGGGAATGCCCTCCCGGCGGAGGCGGGACTCCAGAAGCTCCAGCTGGCGGCGGGTGCGGCAGAGGACCGCGACGTCCGAGAAGGCCCGGGCCTCCCGGTCCTGGCCCAGCTTTTGGGCCTCCAGCATATCGCCGCCGCCGGTGACGCGCAGAATTTCCCTGGCGATAAACGCCGCCTCCTGGAAAGCGCCGGGGGTACGGACCAGCCGGACCGCCGGGCCGGAGGCCCGCTGGGGCTCCAGAGGCCGGGGGCCGCCGGGGTTTTGCTCAATGACGGCCCGGGCGGCGGATAGGATCTCCGGTGTGGAGCGGTAATTTTTTGTGAGGCGTAGGGCGCGGGCCCCGGGGCAGTCCTCCGCCAGCCGCTGGAACCAACTGGCGGAAGCGCCCCGGAAGCCGTAGATGGACTGGTCCGGGTCCCCGATGGCAAAGAAGGTCTCCCCGCCCCAGGCCCGCAGCAGGCGGTACTGGACTTGGTTGACGTCCTGGAACTCGTCCACCAGAATGTGGCGGAAGGATTTCCGGCCAGCCGTGTCCACCTTCAGGGCCTCGGTGAGGAGGCTGTCAAAGTCCAGCACGCCCAGGGCCTCCTGGCGGGCGAGGTAGTCGCGGTACAGGTTTTCGTCCAGGGATACGTCCGCCAGGGAGAGGCCGTTTTTTACCTGGGACACCGCTTGCAGAAAACTCTTGGCCGCGCGGCGGCTCCCGTGGGCCCGCAGGACCTCCCCCGCCAGCTCCAGCGCCCCGGCGGGACCCAGAAGTTTTACCTCCCCCAGAAGGCCCAGACAGATGGCGTGGAAGGTGCCAATTTGGAGGGCGCCTGCCGCCCGCTTGCCGCCCAGCTGCTCCTCCAGACGCCGCCGCAGCTCCGCCGCCGCCTGGTTGGTGAAGGTGACGGCGGTGATCTCCCCAGGGCGGACCCCCCGCTCCCGGATCAGCCAGAGGATGCGGGCGGCCAGGGTGCTGGTCTTGCCGGTCCCCGGCCCCGCCACCACCGCCGCCACCGGCTCCGGCGTTGCCGCGGCGGCCTCCTGCTCTGGATTCAGCCCGGCGGGGGCCTCCTTTTGGGGGACGGATTTGGCCGCGGTTTTGGACAGCGCGCGCTTTTTGACCGCCTTTTTCACCGGCATGTCCACGCCGAAGAGGGAGAGCTGTCCCCCAATGCGCTCGATCTCCGCCGGGGCCAGCAGGGAGATGACCCCGTACTCCCCGTCAAAGCCCGGACGGCGCTCCACCTGGCCCAGCCGCAGCCGCCGCAGGCCCTCCGCCACACAGGGCCCCGCCACCCGCTCCACCTCCCCGACGGGGACCTCCCGGAGAATGTGAAACTCCGGGCCCAGGGACTGGAGCATATTCTCGTACAGCGCCGCCGTGCGCTTGCTGGCGGCGGAGAGGCCGGTGGAGGCCGCAATTACCTCCGGCAGGGGGGCCAGACTCTCAAAGGGCTTGGCCTGAGGAGGCCGGAAGCCCTCCGGGCGGTCCGCCAGGACCTCCACCCGGTGCTCCACGCCGATGGTCAGCTTCTTCCCACATACCGGGCACACCCCGCCCCGTTCCTGGGTCTCGGCGGGGGTGAGGCACACGCCGCAGTTCCGGTGGCCATCCAGGTGGTACTTGCCCTCCTCGGGGAAAAATTCCACCGTGCCCAGAAAGCCCTCCCCTGTGCGGATGGCCCGCACCAGGCCGGGATAGGTTAGATCCGTCTCCAGCAGGTCCGCCTCCCGGCCCAGCTTGGCGGGGGAGTGGGCGTCGGAGTGAGAGACCAGAGTGAGGCCGTCCAGGGCCGAGAGCCGCCAGTTCATGGGCGGGTCCGAGGAGAGGCCCGTCTCCACCGCGTGGATGTGGTCCGTCAGGTCAGCGAAGCACTCCTCCAGCGTGTCAAAGCCGGAGAAAGCCCCGAAGAGGGAGAAATGGGGAGTCCAGATGTGGGCGGGGATGAACTCCGCGTCCGGGGCCGCCTCCAGGGTGATCTCCAGTAGGTCCCGGCTGTCCAGCCCCAGAATGGGCCGTCCGTCGGAGCGGATGTTGCCGATGGCCTCCAGCCGGACAGACAGCTCCTCCGCCGCCTCCAGACTGGGCAGAAGAATGAGGTTATGGACCTTCCTGGTCCTGCCGCCCCGCTTGTAGATGCTGCTGATCTCACCGGTAAGGATGAACCGGGGGAGCTGGTCCTCCGGACCGCCGGGGAGACGGTATTCCTCCCTGAGCAGATAGGTCCCGTCCCCCTGGGGGACCAGCTGCTCCCGGATTCCAGCGCGCCAGGCGGGGTGGGTGAAGTCCCCCGTGCCCAGCAGGGCGATGCCCTTCCGGCGTGCCCAGAGGTCCAGGTGGGGCAGGTCGCAGTCCCGGCTGGTGGCCCGGGAGTACCGGGAGTGGATGTGCAGGTCCGCGATATACATAGGCCCACCCCCTACCAGCTGCGGGCCGCCAGGGCGGCGTATACCAGAGGGACAATGCCAATCAGCGCTTTTACCATCATGATCTCCTCTTTTCCTCATTTATGTGACTCATCATACCAGATTTCGACGGCTATCGCAATCGCCTCTTTCCGCGATTGCATCCCGGGCGGCGGTGTGCTATGATGGGAACGGGAGATGATGCTATGAAAAATTCCGCAGTGAAAACAAACGCGATCCGCATTCTGGAGCAGAAAAAGGCCGCCTTCCAGGTACACAGCTACGAGACGGAGACCGCCCACAGCGGCGTGGAGGTGGCGGAGATCCTGGGGAAGGAACCGGCGGCGGTGTTCAAGACTTTGGTGGCCGCCGGGAAGTCTGGGGCCTGCTACGTGTTCGTCATCCCGGCGGACCGGGAGCTGGACCTGAAAAAGGCGGCGGCGCTGGCCGGGGAGAAGAGCGTGGCCATGCTGAAGAGCAAGGACCTGCTGGGGCTCACCGGGTACGTCCACGGGGGCTGTTCCCCGGTGGGCATGAAAAAGCAGTTCCCCACCTTCCTGGACGCCAGCGCGGAGGAGCGCCCCGCCGTGGTGGTCAGCGGCGGACGGATCGGAACCCACGTGGAGCTCTCCCTCCAGGAGCTGCGCAAGGCCCTGCCCTTCCAGACGGCGGACCTGGTCTGCTGAAAAGCCGGAAAGCCTGCGGACGTCTACTGGTCCGCAGGCTTTTCAGAGCTTAGAAGCGCTATTTGCTCCTCGCTGTAGAGCCGGAGGCCGTTTGCCGCCAGCAGCTCCGCCGTCACCCCCTGGCCGGGGACAACCCGGCCGGTAAACGTGCCGTCGTAGACAGCGTGGCAGCCGCAGGAGGGGCTCCGCTCCTTCAGAAGCGCCAGGGTGGCGCCCCGCTCCCGGGCGATTGCCAGGGCCCGCTGGGCCCCCTGGCAAAATGCCTCCGTCACGTCCGCGCCGGTCCGGGAGAGGACCCGCTCCCCCACCCGCTCCGAGGGCGCGCGGGGCGTGGGCAGGCCCCCCAGCTGCTCCGGACAGACGGGAATCAGCTCATAGCGGGCCGCCAGGTCCCCGGCCTCGGGGACGAAATTGCCGCCGCCGTCGTAGCGGCAGCGCTCCCCCAGCAGACAGGCGGAAATGAGCAGCTTTTCCCTCACAGCGGCAGCTCCTCTCCGTCCAGAACGGCCTGCACCAGGACGCTGCCCTCGTAGCGCAGCTTCAGGGAGAAAAAGGGCCGGTCCTCCTCCAGCAGGCGAAAGAAAATCTTGTCCCCCTCCCAGATGGGCAGGTCCTGGACCCGGCTCTTGGGCACCCACTCCAGGTCCCCCTCGACGCAGTCTGTGAGCGTCCCCGTCCAGCCGGAGGCGGTATAGAGAAACATGTACTCTGTCTCATAGCCCGCCGCCACAAAGGTCACCACGCCCCGGAGGCGGAAATCCGTCAGGGTAAAGCCCGTCTCCTCCCGGACCTCCCGGAGGAGGCAGTCCTCCGGGCTCTCGTCCAGCTCGAACTTGCCGCCCACCCCGATCCACTTGTCTTTGTTGACGTCGTTTTTCTTCTTGACCCGGTGGAGCATCAGATACTCGTTGTTCTCGTTTTCCAGGTAGCAAAGGGTACAGTTGAACATCTCCGGTCACCCCCATATCAAATAGCTGATTCCATACAGTACCGGCTGGTGCAGAACGTAGATGAGCAGGCTGTGCCGCCCCGGCCAGGTCAGCGCCCCGGGCAGCGGCGCGGACAGCAGGCGGCTCTCCCGCCGCTCCAGGCAGAAGCCCCCCAGCACCGTACCCATCAAAAAGAGGAAGAACCAGGGCAACAGCGGGAAGTAGTCCGCGCTGAAAAACCCCGGGGAGAGAAAGCCCAGGGGGTACAGCCAGGGGACGGACACCGGCGTATGGGCCGTCCACCAGCCGGCAGCCAGGTACAGCCCGCCGCTCCCCAGCAGTAGAGGCCAGGGGGGCAGCCTTTGCAGGAACTGCCCCATAAAGTGGTAGAGGACCATGGAGACCCCCAGCAATTGCAGGATGCCGAACCGGATGGTCTGGCCGCCCAGCGCCGCCCCCAGGACCACCGCCCCGCCCGCCAGCAACACAACGATCCCCCGGCGCAGATTGCTGCGGGAGAACCGGGCGGACATCCCCGCCAGCAGAATGAAGCTGCAGCAGATAAATTTCTGCATAGCGTTCAGCGGCGGGCAGAAGAGCTGCTCCCAGGTGATGACCTGGAAGAGATACAGGTCGTAGAGAAAGTGGTAGAGGACCATCAGCAGAATGGCCAGACTCCGCCAGGCGTCCAGTATGTCAAAACGGCGCTTCATAGAGCCTCCTTCCACGGCGGACGGGCAGATGTGCCCTTCCTGTATACCACGATTTTCCGTCTCCGTCAAGGGCTCTGGGGGCGGACAGAGAGAAATCTTTCCGGAAATTTAGAAATCATGCTTACATTTTTGAATGATTTGTGGTAAAATAGAGATAAGATGCCAGATTCTGGCTGCTGTTATTTCTGAGAAAAGGAGGTCTATGATGTACCAGGTAGGTCAGTTGATTATCTATGGGGGCGAAGGCGTTTGCAGGGTGGAGGCCGTGGGCGCCCTTGCCATGGCCGGCGTCAAGCGGGACAGGCCATACTATACCCTGACGCCGCTGTACCGGCCGGGCAGAATCTACACCCCAGTGGACACCACCGTGTTCATGCGGCCCATCCTCTCCAGAGAGGAGGCCGAGGCGCTGGTCCGGTCCATTCCGGACATCGAGGCCGCCTCCTGCTCCCACCGGAACCCGCGGATTCTGGGGGAGTACTACCAGGAGATGATGCGCACCAGAAGCTGCCACAGCATGGTCCGGATCATCAAAATGGCCCAACACAAGGGCCAGGCCCGCCGGGCCCGGGGCTCCAAGCCCGGCCAGGTGGACGAGCGGTACCTGAAGCGGGCGGAAGAGATGCTCTATGGGGAGCTGGCAGTGTCCCTGGGGATTCCCCGGGAGGAGGTGGGCGGCTATATCACCTGGAAAAACCAGGGCTGCCCCTTCAAAATGTGAGACGCGGAAGGACGGCGGGAGTACTGCTCCCGCCGTCCTTGATTTGTCCCCCAGGGCTCCGGGGCGGTGAAGTTGGTACGCTACGCCTGGGGGGCGTGGGCCTCCGCAGCCAGCCGCAGGTCCTCCACCAGGGTGAGGGCCGTCTCCAGCACCGGCTCCTTTCCGTTCAGCGCCAGAGTCAGCGCCGGAACCTCCCCGGCGGCCAGGGTCAGACGGCGGCGGTACTTGGGACTGGAGCACACCGATACCACCGCCTCGGGCTCAAAGCTGGAGAAGGTGAGCTTTAGCTGTTCCCCGCGCTGGGAGATGTCCGACACTCCCGCCCGCACGGCGTTGGACCGCAGCATGGCCACGTCCAGCAGGGCGTAGACCGGCCGGGGCGGCTCCCCGTAGCGGTCCAGCAGTTCGTCCAGCAGGTCCCCGGCATCCTCCTCCGTGCGCACGGCGGCGATGCGCCGGTACAGGTCCATCCGCTGGCCCGCGTCGGGCACATACCGGTCCGGGATATGGGCGGAGATGGTCAGGTCCGCCGAGCACTCGGCGGCGGCCCGCTTCTTCTCCCCCCGCTCCTCCAGCACCGCGTCCTCTAAAAGCTGCAGGTACATGTCGTAGCCCACGCTCATCATGTACCCGGACTGCTCCGGGCCCAGCAGGTTCCCCGCCCCGCGGATCTCCAGGTCCCGCATGGCGATCTTGAATCCAGAGCCAAACTCCACATACTCCTTGATGGCGGTCAGCCGCTTGGAGGCCACCTCGGTGAGAATTTTGCCCTGCCGGTAGGTCATGTAGGCGTAGGCCCGGCGGGCGCTGCGGCCAATGCGGCCCCGGATCTGGTGGAGCTGGGCCAGCCCCATCCTGTCCGCGTCCTCGATGATGAGGGTGTTGGCATTGGCAATGTCGATACCTGTTTCAATGATAGTGGTTCAGACCAGTACCTGGGCCTCTCCCTCCACCATCTGCTGCATCACGGCGGAGAGCTGCTTTTCGTCCATCTTCCCGTGGCCTACCACCACCTTGGCCTCCTCCCCCACCAGCTTGCGCACCCGGGCGGCGGTGAGGTCGATGGTCTCCACGCGGTTATGCAGGTAGTAGACCTGTCCTCCCCGGTCGATTTCCCGGCGCATGGCGTCCGAGAGCATTCCCCAGTCGTGCTCCACCACGTAGGTCTGCACCGGCTGGCGGTTGTGGGGCGGTTCCTCCAGAGTGGACATGTCCCGGATGCCGGAGAGGGCCATGTTCAGCGTCCGGGGGATGGGGGTGGCCGAGAGGGTGAGCACATCCACCTGGCGGCTCATCTCCTTGAGCTTCTCCTTGTGGCTGACCCCGAAGCGCTGCTCCTCGTCTATCACCAGAAGACCCAAATCCTTGAAAATAATGCTCT
>CATIYU010000096.1 GCA_949739085.1 uncultured Eubacteriales bacterium
CCCGGCCCCAGAACATGTCCAGAATCTCCTCGCGGGACAGGGCCTTGCCGGGGCTCTCCATGAAGACCGGCATGATGGAATACTCCACCTGGGTCAGCTTCACCCGCTGGCCGTTTTTCTCCAGAGTGCGGTTCCGCGTGTTGAGCAGGAAGGGGTCCTGGCGGAGTTCCCCCACCTGCTCCGGGGCCGCGCCCCCCGCCCGGCGGAAGAGGGCGTCCACCCGGGCGGTCAGCTCCGCCGGGGAAAAGGGCTTGGTCACGTAGTCGTCCGCGCCGGTCATGAGGCCCGTGACCTTGTCCATCTCCTGGCTGCGGGCGGTGAGCATGATGATGCCGATATGGGTGTTAGTGGCCCGGATGCGGCGGCAGACCTCAAAGCCGTCGATGCCCGGGAGCATGATGTCCAGCAGGGCCACCCGGATTCCGGCGTTGTCCCGGAGCTTTTCCAGCGCCTCCTCCCCGGTCTCCGCCTCGATGACCTCATAGCCCGCCCGGGTGAGGTTGATTTCAATAAAGCTGCGGATGCTGGCCTCGTCCTCCAGCACCAGAATTTTTCGTACCATAGCCTGCCTCCTTGCCGCAAAGCGCTTGCCGTTTTCGTCCTGTGGTGTCCAGGCGCTGTCAGGATTCGCCCATGCTCCAGGGGTTGGTGATGGGCTTGAAGTTCTCGGAGATGACATCCGGATTCACCGCGTAGGGCCAGTCCCCGTAGGCCTCGGTGAAGGTGACGGCGTAGACCGTGTCCAGCCCCGTCCGCCGCCGGAGGATGGTCTTGCCGCCCTTGGCGGCCTGGGCCTCCCGGTCCGTGCCGGTGAAGGTGTAGATGGTCATCAGCTCCTCGCCCACCGTTGGCCCCGCCGCCTTACAGAAGGTGGTGGCGTGGGCCGAGGAGCTGATATTGTTCTGCCGGACCGTGAACCGGCCGTCCCACTCCGGCGGGACCAGCAGGTACCATCTGTCCGTCAGGTTGTGGTAGGTGAGGGCCTGGAGATGCCCCGCGCCGTCGGCGTCGTAGCTGTGCCAGTAGATTTTCCAGTAGACCCCGTCGCCCTCCGAGGGCAGCTCCATAGGCACCGGCACCTCCGTTGCGCCGTCGCCGTTGATGTCGGCGGGCTGGAGGCTGGAGGCGGGGAAGATCTGGGTGGAGACGGCGGTGTCGCTGTCCAGCACCACGTTCTCCAGCCCGCCCTGGCGGCAGACCAGGATGTCCGTCACCGCCTGGGCGGCCTCGTTTGCGCCCGTGCTCCGGCTGGTGACGAACCCCGCCGTCTCCCCGCCCAGCAGGGCCCCCACGTGCACCCATTGCAGCGCGGCCACGGGGACGGAGAGCCGGGCGGTGGACTGGAGCTGGAAGCTGCCGTTGCCAGCGCCCCAGTCGTAGTAGTCGGCCATGCACAGCCCGGTCTCCGCGTCGTCGCTGCGCAGGACCACCAGCTCCTGGCCGTCGTCGCCGTCCAGGTCCGCCAGGGTATAGCGGGCGTAGGAGGTGCTCATCACCTGCACCGGCTCCAGGTTCTCCAGTATATACATGCTCATGGCCTGGACCTCGGCGCTGACGGACCAGCTGACGATCATTTCCTGCACGCCGTCGCCGTTCATGTCCTCATAGAGGAAGCTGTGGATGGAGGTGCCGCTGCCGTCGATGCGGCCCGCCAGCTGGTAGCCGTCCTCCACGGCTTGAAAGATGTAGATTTTCAGGGGCCGCTCCTCGCTGCTGGCGCGGAAGAAGGCCAGGACCTCGTCCTGGCCGTCGCCGTCCAGGTCCACCTTCTGCACCGGCGGCAGGTTCTGGCCCGACTGGGGCGGGGCGTACTCCGCGCCGCCAGCGAGGATCTCCGCCAGCTGGGCGCTGAGGGCCTCGTACTCCTCCGGCAGGCGGGGCAGGGCGTAAAGGCTCTCCGCGCTGGCGGACATCATGCATCCGCCCAGCAGCAGGGGGAGAAACAGTATCCAGCATTTTTTCCAGGAAATCAAAGCTTCCGCCTCCTTTGCGCCGTCCGCCTGGGGCGGCTACCTTATAATGTACCACAAACAGCCCCGGTTGGGTAGCCTCTTTGTGGGATATTTTAAAAAGTTTACACACC
Source organism: uncultured Eubacteriales bacterium (assembly GCA_949739085.1). The sequence goes on from CATIYU010000096.1 coordinate 2,084, forward strand.
CTACCGCTGGGGCTCGTCCAGGCTCCAGCCGTAGAGGGGGTAGCGCTGGATCGCGCCGAAGATTTTCTTTTTCAGGTGGGGATAGGTCTTCTCCAACTGGAGGAGGAGGGCCTTCATCTCCTCCCGGCGGGTCTGGCCGTTGGCGGGGCAGGGGTTCTCCACCACCGGGAGCCCCAGGCGGCGCACCGCCCCGCGCACCTCCCGCTCCTGGACGTACAGCAGGGGCCTGATTTGGGTGACCTGGCTGCGGTCCAGGTACGTCACCGGCTGGAAGCAGCTGACGCGCCCCTCCAGGAAGAGGCTCATGACCATGGTCTCCACCGCGTCGTCGAAGTGGTGGCCCAGGGCGATTTTGCGCAGGCCCAGGCGGTTCAGCTCCGTGCTCAGGGCCCCCCGCCGGAGCTTGGCGCAGAGGGAGCAGGGATTTTTCTCCCGGCGGTGGACGAAAACAATCTCGTAGATGGGCACGGGGACCAGGTAATAGGGGACCTCCAGCGCCTGGCACAGCTGGGCGATGGGGGTGAAGTCCATCCCCGGCGCGCCGCTGTCGATGGTCACCGCCGCCACCTGAAAGGGCTTGGGGTAGAACGCCCGCAGCTTTGCCAGGGCCGCCAGGGCCAGCACCGAGTCCTTCCCGCCGCTGACGCCCACGGCCACCGTCTCGCCCGCATCGATCATATGGTAGTCCTCCACGCACCGGCGGACCAGGGATAAAATATGCTGCATAACAGGGATCCTCCAGGAAAAAATAAAAGTCAAAGCAAAGTAAAGAGAAGAAAGCGGGAGATATATGAAGTTATGAAGAGCATTCGATATGATAAATCAAAACGCGGTTGACAAACCGGCGGCGGCTGTGGTATAAATGTACCTGCCCGCAACAGGCATTGTACCTGATTTCGGGCCAAAATACAAGAGTTCCTTAGATGACGAACCGGCGGGAACCGGTTTCCCGTACTTTCGTCATCTAGGGAGCGAAGAGAAGGAGAACATGACCATGTCCACATTTATGGCAAACAAGGGCAACATTGTCCGCAAGTGGTACGTCGTGGACGCCGCCGGGAAGCCTCTGGGCCATACCGCCGTGGTGGTTGCCGACCTGCTGCGGGGCAAGCGCAAGCCCACCTACACCCCCCACGCTGACTGCGGCGACAACGTTATCGTTATCAACGCCTCCAAGGCCACCCTCTCCGGCAAAAAGCTGGAGCAGAAGATGTACCGCACCCACTCCGGCTGGGTGGGCGGCCTGAAGGAGACCAAGTACAAGGATATGATGGAGAAGAAGCCGGAGCTGGCCATGCGGGTGGCCGTGCGCGGCATGATGCCCCGCAACACCATCACCAAGGATTCCCTCAAGCGCCTGCATATCTACGCTGGCGACGCCCACGAACAGCAGGCCCAGAAGCCCGAGCTGTATGCCGCTGAATAAGGAGGTAGAGGAACATGTATCAGTCTAAGAAGCCCTATCTGTACGGCACCGGCCGCAGGAAGTCCTCCGTGGCCCGGGTGCAGGTCTACCCCGGCGGCACCGGCTCCATCACCGTCAATGGCCGGGACCCGGAGGAATATTTTGGCCTGGACACCCTGAAGATGATCGTCCGCCAGCCCCTGGTGGCCACCGCCAGCGAGGGTAAGGTGGATATCGTCGCCACCGTCAAGGGCGGCGGCGTCAGCGGACAGGCTGGCGCTCTGCGCCACGGCATCTCCCGGGCCCTGCTGCTGGCCGGGGACGACAACCGCCCTGTGCTGAAGAAGGCGGGCCTGCTCACCCGCGATCCCCGTATGAAGGAGCGTAAGAAATACGGCCTCAAAGCCGCCCGCCGCGCCCCTCAGTTCTCCAAGCGCTGATATTGCTGCAAAACCCCGGAGCCACAACGGTTCCGGGGTTTTTCCTTACGAAAAAATCTGACAAAACGGAGACAGATAGAACAAGAAGAATTGAGGTTAAATTGAGGTTAATCGCATAGTTTGGGGTTAAATTTGCGGTTAAGACTGACCCCCATTTTCCGGCAGAATCCAGCCGGCCGCCCGTGCTATACTCCGGCCATAAGGAGAGCGGCTTGATTAGGATTTCACTGTCCATCGGGCTTGGCGGGCCTGGATGGGCGCGGGGGGCTGTAC
>CATIYU010000097.1 GCA_949739085.1 uncultured Eubacteriales bacterium
GGCGCTCTTGACCTGACGGCCATTGTACGTACCGCACTCGGGACACATCCGGTGGGACAGGCGCATCGCGCCGCACTTGGGGCAAGCGGTCAGATTGGGCGCGGACAGCTTCCAGACGGAGCTGCGCCTCTTATCGCGTCTTGCCTTTGATACTTTTCCCTTGGGGACTGCCATGATGACACCTCCTGTATATCAGAATTTTTTATTCGTTACTCTTCCATATCTCTCTCCAGAAGCTGGGCCAGCGCCGCCCATCGGGGGTCCGCCGCCTTTTGACAGGTGCAGCTCCCTTGGTTGAGATTGACGCCGCAGCCGGGGCAGATCCCCTTGCAGTCCTCTGAACAGAGGGTCTTGCCGTCCATCTCCAGGATGAACGCCGTCCGGGCCAGTTCGCCCACGTCCACCGCGCCGTCCTCCAAAAGGACTATCTCGTCGCTCTCCCCGTTCTCCAGTTGCTCCGCGAGGATGTACTCGCAGTGAACGGACTTGGGGTTCTCGAAGGGCGCAAGGCACCGGTCGCAGACGGATTGGAGGACTGTGCCCGCCGTAAACTGCAAAACCAGCATCCCCGCAGTATTCTGCGCCTGGCCGGTTACCACCACCGGGTTTGCCGCAGGATACAGGCCGCCGAAGTCCACATTGGATAGATCCAGATCAAACTGGAACGAAATCCGCTCTCCGGGGGCGTTGATGATCTTTTGTACGTTTAAAAGCATAGCACACCTCGCAAAGACACAATATTTATTATAGTCCACGCCGGGCCGGTTGTCAAATGGTTTTTTCACGTTTTTCCCTGTTTTTCCGGGGCAGAGGGTGCGCTGTAGAACGGCATTCTGCGGAGCAGAAAGAGAACAGGGTGGTTGACCTTTTCCCGCAATGCTGGTACAATAGAAGAATCTTATCCATAACAGGAGGACTCTCCCATGAAGAACATCATTTCTACCCCCAACGCTCCCGCAGCCATCGGTCCCTATTCCCAGGGCGTGGGCGGCGGCGGCCTGGTCATCACCTCCGGACAGCTGCCCATCGACCCCGCTACCGGGGCGTTCGCGGAGGGCGGCGTCGCCGGACAGACCCGGCAGTCCCTGGAGAACGTGAAAGCTGTGCTGGCGGCGGCAGGGCTGTCCATGGAGAACATCATCAAGACTACCGTGTTCCTCAAGGACATGAACGACTTTGCCGCCATGAATGAGGTCTACGCCACCTTCTTCCCCCGGAATCCCCCGGCCCGCAGCGCCGTGGAGGTGGCCCGTCTCCCCAAGGACGCCCTGGTGGAGATTGAAGCCATCGCCGTGCAGTAGGCGGCGTCCGTCCCCGGAGGTAGCGGGCCTCCGGGGACGTGCTGCCAAGGCGTGTTCATGAACTGGAAACAGTTTTGATGCCAGTTTGATGGCGGGATGATGGCGTTCTTATACAACGCCCTGATAAAATAGCCCTAAAAGCGGCAAAGAAGGTGTTTTTTCGATGTACCAAAGAGAGATAGATGTCCGCCCCAACGGAGGGCCTGGACGCAGGCGCAGGCGCAGAAAGCGGAGAAGCCGCCTGCCAGCGCTGCTGGTATGTGCTCTGCTGTTGCTGTTGGCGGGGGCATTCTTACGCTCCAGCCTGGACAGGGCCAAGGCGGCGGACGGCGCCTCGCCCCTGCCGGTCTCAGCCTCCCTGCCGGACCGTTCCAGCCAGACAGATAGAGACAGTCCGGACCTGCCGCCGGATGAGGACGGCCAGCCCCCGGACACATCTTCGCCGGACAGCCAGTCCGAAGGACCGGACCTGCCGCTGGAGAATGGGGACCAGGACGGCGCGGTCGTGCCGGAGGAGCCCACGCCCCCGGACGCCCAAGTCCCGGCGGTCCCTGATGACCCGGATGAGGACTGGCTGCTGCTGCTGGTCAACCCCTGGAACGCCATGCCGGAGGAGTACATACCCACTTTGAAGCAGCTGAACGGCGGTCACGCTGTGGATGAGCGCTGCTATGAGGATTTGCAGGCCATGATGGACGCCTGCCGGGAGGACGGCTTCTCCCCCCTGATCTGCTCCTCCTACCGCACCCAAAAGAAGCAGGAGTCCCTGTTCCAGAATAAAATTGACCGGCTCATGGCTACGGGGCTCTCCCAGGAGGAGGCCCGGGTGGAGGCGGCCAAGGTGGTGGCTGTGCCGGGGACCAGCGAGCACCAGCTTGGCCTGGCCTTGGACATTGTGGATATGAACCACCAGATTTTGGACGAGTCCCAGGAGGAGACGGACACGCAGCAGTGGCTTATGGCCCACAGCTGGGAGTACGGCTTCATCCTCCGCTACCCCAACGACAAGAGCGAGATCACCGGCATCATTTACGAGCCCTGGCACTACCGCTATGTGGGCCGGGACGCCGCCAGGGAGATCTACGAACAGGGCGTGTGCCTGGAGGAATATCTGGGCGCGGCGGACGGACAGTAGAACAGACAACATCCCCCGGGGCCTCTCGCTCCGGGGGATGATTTATAGCGGTATTATCTGACAGTTTTTTGCTGTGAATACCTATTCTCGTGGTATTCCGCCGGAAATTATGCGTCCTGGGCAGAGCTGCCCCGGGCCTTGAGCACCACGTCGTGGTACCCGCCCTCCACAATGGACGTGGAGGACACCAGGGTGAGCCGGGCTTTTTCCTGGAGCTCCTGGATGGAGATCACGCCGCAGTTGCACATGGTGGATTTCACCTTGTACAGGCTCTTGGCCACGTTCTCCTTCAGGGGACCGGCATAGGTGACATAGGAGTCCACGCCCTCCTCAAAGGCTAGGCCCCGGCCGCCGCCCAGGTCGTAGCGCTGCCAGTTCCGGGCCCGGTTGGAGCCCTCGCCCCAGTACTCCTTCATATACTGCCCGTTGACCAGCACACGGTTGGTGGGGCTCTCGTCAAAGCGGGCGAAGTAGCGGCCCAGCATAAGGAAGTCCGCACCCATGGCCAGGGCCAGGGTCATGTGGTAGTCGTGGACGATGCCGCCGTCGGAACAGATGGGCACATAGACGCCGGTCTCCTTGAAGTACTCGTCCCGGGCTGCCGCCACCTCAATGAGAGCCGTGGCCTGGCCCCGGCCGATGCCCTTGGTCTCCCGGGTGATGCAGATAGAGCCGCCGCCGATGCCTACCTTTACAAAGTCCGCCCCAGCTTTGGCCAGGAACAGGAAGCCGTCCCGGTCCACCACATTGCCCGCGCCCACCTTTACCGTGTCGCCGTAGGTGTCCCGGATATAGCGCAGAGTCTGCTCCTGCCAGCAGGAGAAGCCCTCGGAGGAGTCGATGCACAGCACATCCGCCCCGGCCTCGATAAGGGCGGGGACCCGCTGGGCGTAGTCCCGGGTATTGATGCCCGCGCCCACCATGTAGCGCTTGTGGCTGTCCAGGAGCTCGCCGGGGTTCTCCTTGTGCTGCTCGTAGTCCTTGCGGAAGACGAAGTACAGCAGCTGCCCGCCAGCGTTCACAATGGGCAGGGAGTTGAGCTTGTGGTCCCAGATGATGTCGTTGGCCTCCTTCAGGGAGGTACCCTCGGGGGCGGTAATCAGCCGCTCCAGGGGGGTCATGAACTCCCGCACCGGCACAGAGGGGTCCATACGGCTGACGCGGTAATCCCGGCTGGTGACGATGCCCAGCAGCTTCCCCTGGTTGGTGCCGTCCTCCGTGATGGCCACGGTGGAGTGGCCGTTGCGGGCTTTCAGGTCCAGCACGTCCTGGAGCACGGCGTTGGGGGGCAGGTTGGAGTCGCTGGGGACAAAGCCGGCCTTATAGCTTTTTACCTTAGCCACCATGGCCGCCTCGCTCTCAATGGATTGAGACCCATAGATGAAGGAGAGGCCCCCCTCCCGGGCCAGGGCCACGGCCAGGGTGTCGTTGGACACGGACTGCATGATGGCGGAGACCATGGGGATGCTGATGGAGATGGGGCAGGGCTCCTCCCCCTTGCGGTACTTTACCAGGGGCGTGCGCAGGGAGACGTTGGAGGGGACGCACTCCGGGGAGGTGTAGCCGGGTACCAGCAGGTACTCGCTGAAGGTGTGGGAGGGCTCAGGGTAGTAGAAGGCCATAACGCTTTACACTCCTTTATCCATAAAATGACGTAAACATGTTGCGCCCTCATGGTATCATGCCGGGGAGGATTTGTAAAGAAAAATTCTGCAAAACAGGCCCGTTCGCGGCCCGCAGGAGGGCCGGAAGCCCTGCCGGAAAAAAATATGGGCATGTTGCTAAATTGTAACAGCTTTTTTTGAAAAAGTGTGTTATAATAAAGCGGTATAGTGGGCCATTGTGGCCCGGAACCCACTATCCCGACAAGGAGGATTAGACCAATGAAACACACAACACTGCGCCGGCGCATCCTGTCTGGCCTGTTGGCGGCGGTACTGCTGCTGACGCTGGCGCCTCTGTCCCTGGCGGCGGAGACCTACTATATCTGTCCGGCCTGTAAGCAGCAGACTGCCACCCTCACCGTGGTCAAAGAGGCCAACTGCCACGAGGAGGGGGTCAACGAGTACTTCTGCCACAACGTCAACTGCTCCCGCTACTACCAGTCCTATCTGGAGAAGACCTCGATCGACCCCAACAATCACGACGCTACCTACCGGGACAACGGCGACGGCACCCACTCCGGCGTCTGTACCTTCCACATCTCCCACAACACCGACGTACATATTGAGCGGGAGAAGCACGCCTTTAGTACCAGCGGCGGCGTGTGTACCAAGTGCCTGGCCGTGGACTACAGCAACATCCAGCTGTCCCTGCCGGAGTCCATGGACCTCTTCATCTCCCTCAACGACGTAAACGCCAAGCTGACGGTGGGCGACGTGAGCATTTCCACCGGCACGGCGGACCTGACGGGAGAGTATACGGTGACCTACAACTGGTACTACAAGGGCGCGCAGGTCGGCTCCGGAAAGTCCTTCACCCCCCCTGCGGAGGTCATCAGCAAGGAGGGCGTATACCAATACGCCTGCTTTGTGATGGCGGTGCCCAAAGACAGCGCCGCCCTGAAAATTCTCAGCGCCACCTGTACGGTAAACGTCCGGGTGGAGGATCTCATTACCGCCTATGCCACCATTGGCAGCAGCGAGGAGTACATGGATTTCAGCGAGACCAACAGCCGCACCCCCATGTCCGTGGAGGACCAGATCTATGAGGCCGTCTACAACCAGACCAACAGCCAGCCCTCCTACGTGGTCTTTATGGATAAGCCCGCCGCGTCTGCCGTGGGGGATATGGAGGTCATCCCCGGCCGGCGCTACTACTTCTACAGCCCCAGCATCGGCACCAACAACCGCCTCTCCGGCGTGACCTTCACCCCCAACAATAAGGGGGCCACCGGCAGCTACGTCATCTACTTCACCGCCTACGACGAGGCGGGGCTGGAGTATCCCGGCGTGCTGACCGTGGTGGTAGAGAAGTACGCCGGAAATATGGACGTGCTCCTCACCGCATCCAAGGGGGAAATCGTGCCTTTGGAGGGGGCCCAGTTCGAGGCGTTCTGGAGGAGCGCCTACCCCCAGGGAACCCTGACCCGGGTCAACTTCACCCGCCTGCCCGCAGGGGGGGAGGGAACCCTGTATATCGGCTATTCCGCCGCCAGCCGCAACGGCACTAGGGTGAAGTCCGGCGACTACTTCTACGCCCAGCCCTATGGCAGCCAGTACGGTCTGGACGAGGTGTCCTTCGTGCCCCGGGAGGGCTTCACCGGCTATGTGGCCGTGCCCTTTGAAGCCTTTGGCGAGAACAACCGGGGCAACAAGACTACCCGGAACGGGACTATGTACATCTTTATCAGCGACAGCTCTATCGCCGATGTAACCTGCAAGGTGGAGGCTGGGTCCTCCTGCCGCCTGAAGGAGGAGGATTTCCTGAAGGTCTTCCAGGCCGCCGGCGGCACGGGGAACGGCTTCTACATCCAGCTGCTGGAGGTGCCCGCCAGCGGCGCGCTCTATACCGGCTACACCAACGACGGCAAAGGCGTGCTCCTGACCACCGCATCCATCTCCGCCCGGCCCTTCTACTACAGCAGCAGCTGGGGCGGCCTCATCAGCGACCTCACCTATGTGCCTGGCCTGGCCAAGTCCGAGTCCGTCCGCTATGTGGCCTATGACCTCCAGGGCCGGCCCGTACACTCCGGCAGCATTCTCTTCAGTGTCCTGGAGGCGGCAGTGGTGGCCTACACCTCCCCGGTGGGCGGCGTCACCTTCCAGACCAAAGATTTTACCAGCTTCAACGGGGCTAGGGTCAGCAACATCTCCTTCACGCCGCCCCCCGCCGCCTCCGGTACGCTCTACTATGACCGCACGGCCTCCAGCGCCGGCACGGCCATCACCAGCGAGGGGCCCCGGTTCTATCTCACCGCCCCCAACAATACCGCCAATGTGCTCCTGCTGAGCAAGGTCACCTTTGTCCCCGCAGTGGGATTCAAGGGAACGGTGGATATCCCCTTCACCGCCTATGACGAGAGCGGCGGCAAGCTCCCCGGCACGGTGCGCGTCAACGTGCCCACCGCACCTGCCGAAATACCCGATACCACGCCGGACCCCACTCCCGATCAGGACCCCATCCCCGTTACAGTGACCTTTAAGGACGTGCCCAACGACAAGGACACCGCCTGGTATTACACCGCCGTTACGGAGCTGGCCACTGCCGGGATTCTGGGCGGTTTTGAGGACAACACATTCCGTCCCTCGGAGGCGGTGACCTACGGACAGGCGTTGAAGATGATTATGAAAGCTGCGGGGTACGATGAAATCGCCCCCACTGGGTCCCACTGGGCCAGCGGCTATCTGGACAGGGCCGTGGCCGACGGCCTGACCAGCGCCACCATCGGCCAGATGGATAAGCGCATTGACCGCTACACCATTGCCGCCATTGCGGCCCGGGCCCTGAAGCTCCCCCTCCCCAGCACCAACACCTCCCCCTTCTACGACATGGATATGAACGAGGCCACTGCCCTCTATGTCCTCTCTCTCTACGAGACGGGCATCATCAAGGGCAGCGAGGACAAGGAGGGACATGTGGTCTATAACGGGGAGTATGCCATTCGCCGCAATGAGATGGCCGTTATCATCTGGCGCATGTACAACTACAAGAGCACCGGCCGCGCCGAGTCTTAGACAGGTCCTAGGCGGACGGCCAACACGCTCTATTTTGCGGCGTTTTTCTAAAACTGCCGCACGGAAACGAGGAGAATCCCGCGCCAGGAAAGCCCTGGGCGGACGGCCAACGCACCCCCAAAAGCGCCTGATGAAAAAAGTAATCAGGCGCTTTTCCGCATATACTAGCTGTAAACAGAGAGGAGCATAATCCCTATGGAACAGATCTACGTCACCGGACACCGGAATCCGGATACAGACTCCGTTGTCTCCGCCATGGCCTACGCCGCCCTGCGCAGCGCCTTGGGAGAGCGGCAGTATGTGGCCGCCCGCCTGGGCCATTGCAGCGACGAGACGAGGCTGATTCTCAACCGCTTCGGCTTCGAGCCGCCTATGCTGATTAAGACCATGCGTACCCAGGTCCAGGATCTGGACTTCGATGTGCCCCCCATCCTCCACGAGGCCGCCACCGTGAACCGGGCCTGGTCTGTCATGGAGGAGGACAAGCAGCTCTCCGTCATCCCCATCACGGACGACGAGGGAAAGCTGCGGGGGATGCTCACCGCCGGGGATATTGCTGGGTTCGATATGGAGACCATTGAGGACCCCACCCTGCGGAACGTGCCCCTCTTCAACATCCTTAGCGTGCTGGAGGGGCAGCTGCTCAACGAGACCGAGGATGTGGTCAACACCATTTCCGGCGAGGTGGTGCTGGCTCTGCCCCAGGGCACCGAGCTGCCCCCCTTCCGCCGGAAGGACACCATCCTCCTCTGCGGCCACCAGCCGGAGATGCTGCGGCAGGCGGTGGCTTTCGGCGTGGCCTGCGTCATCCTCTGCCAGGCGGAGCTGCCTGAGGACATCCGGGCTGTGGCGGGCAAAACCTGCATCCTCTCCACCCCCTACGACAGCTACCGGGCTGTGCGCCGGATTTTCCAGGCCATTCCCGTAGGCCGGGTGGCCCGGAAGGAGGATCTCCAGTTCTTCCACCTCACCGACTTCATTGACGACGTGCGGGAGGTGGTGCTCCAGAGCCGTTACCGCAGTTACCCCGTGCTGGACAGCGACGAGAAGGTGGTGGGCACCCTCTCCCGCTACCACCTCATCAAGCCCCGGCGCAAGCAGGTGGTGCTGGTGGACCACAACGAGGCGGCCCAGTCCGTGCCGGGCCTGGACCAGGCGGACATCCTGGCAATTATCGACCACCACCGTCTGGCGGACATCCAGACCAGGAACCCCGTCTATATGCGCAACGAGCCCGTGGGCAGCACCTGCACGATTGTAGCGGGCATGTACCAGGAGCGGGGCTTGATGCCCTCGGGAAAGCTGGCGGGGCTGATGGCCGCGGCCATTGTCTCCGACACAGTGCTCTTTAAATCCCCCACCTCCACCCCCCGGGACCGGGCCATGGCCGAGCGCATGGCCCACATCGCGGGCATCTCCCTGGAGGAGCTGGGCCGGGAGATCTTCTCCGCCTCCGCCCCGGAGGACCAACCCGTCCAGCAGCTCCTCTTCGCGGACTTCAAGGAGTTTCACATCGCGGGGCATAATTTTGCCGTCAGCCAGATCACCTGCGTGGACTCCGACCGCCACCTGGGCCGGAAGGCGGAGTTCCTGGAACTCATGGAACAGGTCAAGGCGGAGCATGAGTACAGCATGATGCTGCTAATGCTGACGGACGTGCTGCTGGAGGGCAGCAAGATCCTGTGTCTGGGCGGGGAGGACACCTTCCAGCAGGCATTCAACGTGGAGCTGCGGGACCACGAGGCGTTTTTACCCCGGATCATGTCCCGAAAAAAGCAGATTATCCCCATGCTGTCGGCGCTGTGGGGATAATCCCAGGAATAGGCTTGCTGTCCTTTGCGGGGCCTCCCCGGCCCCGCGCCGCGGGTGCCTTTTTGTGCGCACAAAAAGTACCAAGGTGGCACTTGTGCCACCGGGCCAGTCGTTCGGCTTCGCCGAATGACGGCCCCGGGAGGGTGTGGGCCGCGTAGGCCCCACCTGGCTCCGTCATTGGGCAAAGCCGGACAACCGCTCGGGGCGGTTCAATCCCCGGGACCAAAGTCAAAAAAAGAAAGGACCAGCTATGGAGGTCGTCAACAACAAAGAGGGCAAACCTCTGGAATTCTATCTGGAAAAATATAGAGAA
>CATIYU010000098.1 GCA_949739085.1 uncultured Eubacteriales bacterium
TGTGGCCTTGATCCGCCCGTCCAGCGCATCAGCCACGGCGCGGGAGGCCAGCAGGATATAATTCTCCTGAGGTAGGGGGCATTCCAGAAGTCCATGGTGCAGTCCCCCACAAACTTATCCAATGTGCCGTGATTGTCCATAACACACCGTGTGGTCAGTGTCAGGTACTGGTTCAAAATCTCCACTACCCGCTCCGGCTCCAAGCTCTCCGACATGGCGGTAAATCCCCGTATGTCCACGAACAGCACCGCGATGTCGCATTTCTTCCCGCCCAGCCGCAGCGCCGCGGGGCCGCTGCTCATCAGCTCGGAGACAATCTCCGGCGCCACATACCGCTGGAAGGTGCGGGTCACCCGCTGGCGCTCCAAGGCGGCTTGGATGTAATTGGCGGCCAGAGAGCCGGCATAGAGCGCCGTAACCTCCGCAGGGACCCAGAGCAGGCGGAGCACCCAGCCCCCCTCGTATAGACCCCTGCACAACACGATCCAGCCCACGCACAGGGCAAGCCACCAGGCCGTGGCACTCCGCACCCTGCGCCGCCAGAACGCGGCACAGGCGGCCAGCAGGAGCAGGAACAGCACCGCCAGCTGGGGAGCGGTCCCGATCTCCCGCTTATAGCTCCCCTCCAGCATGGCCTGTACCGCGTTGGCCTGATATTCCACGCCGTACATCTGCCGGGCATGGTCGATGGCCGTGATATAGCTGTCCTGCAAGCCCGCCGCGCAGGGGCCGATGAGGACGATTTTCCCCGCGAAATACGCCGCCGGGTCCTCCCCCTCCAACACATCGGTTATCGAGCGGGTCTCGAAGCCGCCCGGTGCTTTGTAATAGGTCAGATACCAGAACCCCCGCGCGCTGACAGGCGGAAGCTCCAGACCCTCCTGATACTGCTGGGCCAGCGCCAGCGCCATGGATGGGACGCGCGTCCCGTCGGGCCGGTCAAAATACAGCAGATGATGCCGCAGGATGCCGTCACTGTCCATCATGGCGTTGATGTGGCCCTGGGTGGTGACATCCCGCAGCGACGGAAACGGCTCCTCAAAGGCTGTCAGCAGAAAGTCACTGCGGGCAAAGCCGGTCTCGGTCTCCACAAAGCCCTCGCTAAACTCGGCAGCGCAGGCGGTCACCACATTTCCGTACCGCCCCGCCGACTCCACCAGCGCTTGGTCCGCCGGGGAGCCGGTTTCGCCGCCAAACAGGATGTCAACGCCGATCACCGCCGGCCGGCTGTTCGGATCGGCATTCAAAATCTTCAGCGTCCGGGCGACGCCCTCCCGGCACCACTCCTGATAAGGGCCGTAGGCCTCCAGCGCCTTCTGGTCGATGCCAATGATCACCACCCTGCCGTCCACCGCGGCGGGGCGCTGGTACAGCGCGTCGGAGAGGGTCCAGTCCGCCCGATCCAAGAGGCCGAGGCCTGTCAGAAGGGTCAGCACCCCCGCGACAGTCAGGGCCAAGAGCCGCGCTGTCAGCGCGCGGCCTCCTTTAACCAAATCCATCACGCAGCCTGCCGCCCGTCAGGGGGTTCCCACAGAGGAGGGGTCCGCGTGGTAGACAAGTACGGCCAAACCGCCGCCGGCATCCATAAACTCCAGATTCACCTGACTGCCGTCATACCACCGGGCGGAGGGGGTGGGACCGTTTGCCGGACAGAGGGTGAACCACATCGTATCACCGTACATAATGACGATGCTCCCATTGCTCTCCTGACGGATGTTGGAGGGGGTCCGCCCATCCACCGCACCGCCGGTGACGGTTCCGTCCGCGTTCAAAGTCACCGTGGTGCCGCCGTAGCCGGAGCGGTAGGACTCATACTCGGGATACATGGTGTAGGTCCCCGCGTAGGGGGCCAGAAGGGAATCACCGGCGCCGGAGTCGGGCGCTGCGCCGGAATCGGGCTCTGTGCCTGAGTCGGGTGTCTCCTCCACCAGCGGCGGGGGGCTGTTTGAGACGCCGGGGTCCCCTTCGTATTCAAAGATGTAATACGTATCCTGTACAACGCGATCTCTCTCCAGCACGCCTGCCGCCGGGTTGTCCGCTGTCGCGGTGTAATAGCTCTCCGCTTTTGCGATTTTTCCTTGGCTGTCATATTCATAGGTCATCGCGTTGTACACTAAGCCGCTGTCACTATCGCCGCTATGGTATCTCTCTTCAACGCACTGCCCCAGCTCATTGTAAAAGAAGGTGTATTGACCTGTGGCGCTTCCATAGGCCAGCGTAACACGGTCAGGCCGGCTCTCTACGGACAAATAGACCTCTTCGCCGATGCTGTTATCGAACTGGCGCACCGTGCGCCGCCGCTCCTGTACCCTGCCCTGCTCGTCATATATAAATGTAACGCTCCAGCTGTATTCCCACATGTCCTCATTGGCAAAGTACAGATCATAGCTCACTTGGTTGTTTTGATCGTCGTAGGTGTATTGGCGGTACTCCATGGGCTTGTCGGAAAATCCGGAATACGTTGTGCAGTTTAAAATTCTGGGGCCCGCCGCAGCAGCACCGGAGGTCTGGGGTTCATCCGGAGCCTCCGGATCCTCCGTACCCTCCGGGAGGCCCCAATTCTCCGGGTGGTCCAGCGCCTCCTCCACAAAGGCGGGCACCTCCTGCGGATCAAACTCCTCCACAGTGATGAACGCCTCGCCGTTCTCCAGGCGCATCAGGGCGGCCTGTCCGGCGGTGATGGTCTCCATGGTCAAAACGGCGCTGTTTTCGTCCAGAACCATACAGTCCACCTTGCCCCGCAGCAGGCAGACGCGCATTTGGTTCTCCCCCTCTGTCTCCACCCAGCCGCAGGTGCCCCGGATTCCCACCATCATGGTAGAGGTGCGGATATTCATGGTCTCATCGGTCTCCAAAGGTTCCGTGACATTAAAAAACAGATTGCCGGACCGGACATTAAGCTCCAAGAGCTTGTCCGCCTTGTTGATGTCCACCTGACTCTGGGCATCCAGCTTGGCCAGCTTGGTGTCGTCCATGTTGATCCACCCGTAGCTGGCCGCCTGCGTCGTCAGGGCATAGCCGCTGAACAGCCCCAAGTTCTCCATGAGCTTGACAGCTTCCCCCTTGGCGTCGTCCACGCTCACGGTCCCCTCGGTCTTGACCAAGTGCATGGTGGCGGCGGTATTCTCCCCGTTGCCGCAGGCACTGAGCAGCAGCGCCAGCGCCAGACACAGCGCCAAAAGTCCTCTCCCCTTATACTTCATAAAATACCTCCTTAAAAAGCACGCCCGCCGGGGCAGTTCCCAGCGGGCGCACCTGTTTTCTTGCGCTTCATACCACTTGAATAGAGACAGGCCCATCCCGGAGCGAATGTACAGCTTCCGCTGATTTTTTGGCGCTCTTAGCAACGCAGACTTGGCCCGCCAGTGGATTTTCCACAGACGGCGGCATTTCCTGAATATGCCGCATCTTGCCGTTATTTTGCAACAATTTATGACGGATTGCAAGGGGATTTCCACACAGCTTGGCCGTCCAAGCCGCGCCCTCTATAGCAAAAGCAACACGGCCCCATACAGGGAGAGCCGCCGGCCCATTTTCGCTTCCCTATTCCAAACGCAAGCCCCCTCACGGCCTCAGAAAAAACAAAAACCCGGAGCAATTCGCAATGAACTGCTCCGGGTTCTTTTTGACGCAGCACCCGATGTCAGTGCCGCCCTGACAGGGACAAA
>CATIYU010000099.1 GCA_949739085.1 uncultured Eubacteriales bacterium
CATCGGCTGGGGAACCCTTGGCGTGGAGTGGGGCCTGCCTATCTTCGTGGCCTTCGTCCGTGAAGGACGTTTTACCAGAGAGCAGCTTGACGCAAGCCAGGAGTTTACCGTCAATATCCCGTATGGTGAATTTGACAAACAGATTCTTGGATATTGTGGAACCAAGTCAGGCCGGGACGCTGATAAGGCCGGTGATCTGCATCTGACCCTGATCGAATCGGAGCTTGTGAAAGCTCCTGGTATCCGCGAATTGCCGTTGACGCTGGAGTGCAAGGTGTTGTATCAGCAGCTCCAGAGCAAGGGTTCAATTCCTGAATTTATCAGAGAAAAAATGTACCCAGAGGATACCGGCAGCTCTAATCCTGGTGCAAACAGGGACTACCACATTGCTTACTATGGGCAGATTGTGAAAGCATACATAATCAAATAATCTGCTTTCCCGGCAACATACTGCGGTAATACCTCCGTGCCTGGGCCCGCTGGTTGAGCCGTCTGTCCCGCTCAACGATCTCGCATTTGGTACATCGGAATCCACTGCCGTTGAAGATCTTTCCGCAGTATAAGCAGATATGGCGCGGTATAATTTCTTCCCGCTCACACTCGCAGAGCGCGGCAACCTCCCGCCAGGGAACCTCCCACCAGCTTGCAGCCTCCACGGTAGCCTGCTCCCAGCTGGGCGCATCCACGACAGCCAGCCCGCACTCCGGATGACGTACCCACCAGAGATGCTGGGGCGATGCTTTCTTTGGGGTTGGCATACATAACCTCCTAAGATATTTTGGGCGCATGGTCATCCGGTTTGTGACCATGCGCGATTTTCTTCTCCCGGAGCTTTCGCAGCAGCTTCCGGTCGGTGTGGTACACTGGGCTGGCTGGCGGCGTCTGCTCCTCAAAAACCCGGCTCATGTGGTGCAGGAGACGGGTCACGGAATTGAACAGCAGGGCAGAAGAATGACTGTCATTTCTCTGCCCTGCCGCCACATTCGGGGCTGCTGGCACAGTATGATTTTGCTCCAACTGAGCGCCTAAGAGCACCGCCTCCTGGATTACAATGTTTTTGATCCGCTTGAACTCTTTCTGTTGTGAGAGCGGAATCCGTTCTGGCAGCTCGTCCTTGTAAGTCCGCAGAACTTCTTCTCGCATCTCATACCATAGGTTGTATGCGGCAGCGATACGCTCGTCCCGCTCCAACTCGTCCACGATTTCATCTACCAAAGATTTCACGGACGGCTTGAGATATCCGTACTGCTTCTTGCCGGAAGTGATCCGGAGCTGCCGCGACAACTCCATCATCAGTTCCTCAATACGTTCATTGGACAGAGTGCCATCCTGCATCTGTAGCGTGATCCGGTGCAAAACCTTCTGCGAATCCTGGTTCAGTGAATCTCGACGCTGAGTCTGCCTTTCATAAATTTCAGTCAAGTCATTCCGGAAGACTTCCTTTGCAATCCCGGATTTGATTTTCTCAATTCCTCGCTCGGTCAGGAATCCAGATTTGCCATCCGCACTGTAACAGACCATATGCACGTGAGGGTGATGTGACTCGTCATGGAACGAAGCATACCACCGAAACTGATCCAACGGGATCTTCATCGCCTGCGCCATATCCACTGAATAAGCAGAGAGGAAGTCCTTCCATTTCTCCACACTATCAAACCCTAACCGCGCGGCATCCTCCCGGCGCAGGGAAATCACCGGCAGCCAGACCGTGCCTGGGTGGTGCGCCACCTCATCTTGGATTTTGGACAGAGTCAACGGATGATTGCCGCTGGTGAACAGGCCATGCGAACCAAACCGCTGTGCGCGAGGGCGCTTGGCGATGTAGTCCACATAGTTTTCCAGCTTGGCGATCTGATCAAGATTGTCTTCGATTGCCCGCGTGATGAACTCAGACGCACTGCTGCGAGTAGGAGATTCCTGGTAGTCAGCGTACTCTTCCAACCCTTTACTCAGAGGAAACTCCCGCACCAATTTCTCCACCATATTGACCTGATTTTCTGTGGCGGGCAGATTCATCTTTCCGGAATCAATGCGCTGGACACCCTTGCGGGTAGCAATATAGGCCACCATATTTCCTAGATGAGCGGCGGCCTTCGCCGTGCCTCCCTTGACATGTGGACACTTGAAAATGATGCGCGGCATAATAAATCACCCCTCCCACTCTGTCACATGGACATTTGCGGATAAGGATCGGCTGTTTGAGCGTCCATGACGCTCTGCTGCTGCTCAAGAATGTCCGGATAGGTATCCAGTATACAAGGATATGCCTGCACCAGTTCCGGGAGTGTATCCAGCATTTCCGTAGACATCTCCCATAAATCCAGATGGTGATTCTCCGACAGTATCTCTGGGGGATGGAAGATAACCCATTCTGTAAGTTCCTCACCATATGCCCAGCATCTCGCCATCTGCGCCGCGCCAGTTTTAACGCTTACGTCATCTGCGATACCGGTGGAAGCCGCCGCTGGCCGGACGGTGAGCGCCGCAAGCAGGGTAATATCATCCGCACCCAAGTTGACTGCGTACTCCATCATGCCGCTCCATGCTTCCACGAAGTTAAGCAGCGCCCGTCCATTTTCCGTGGTCTGCTGCTCTGTGGTAAAGTTTGCGTGAGTTTGCTCCATACCATTTTTAATTTTCATAATGTGATAGCCTCCTGAGAAATTGCGGCGTGGCAAACCGCTCCTATTCGCCTTTCTGATACTTTAACGCATCCGCAAAAGTGACTGCGCCGCCAGTCTTCTTGACCTCCTGAATGCACCGTCCGCGCAGACGCTCCAGGGCCTCTGGGCTGACGTCCACCTCGGAGGCCAGCACGTTCATCATCATATTTGTTTCCACAGCCAGCTTGAAAAGTAACCGGGCAATGTGGTTTTCCGCATTTGCAACTGTCCCCTGGAGCGCAGAAACAAGAACGGGTGCAAGAAACTCCGTGGCGTTTTTGCTGGCAACATAGCCTGCATAAAAGTGGATCGCTTTCTCGATAAATTCGCTCTGGTTCTGGCAATTATCCAACGGGTAGAAATCTTTGACGGTCTGCTGTGTCTCCGGCAAAATCCGCAGGGCAAACTTGATCTTCTCTCTGGGCATAGCATACCTCCATTTCTCTGATTTTTGACCGTATCCCCGCTTGGAACCCCAGGTAACCCCTACAGCGGCAGTCGGTTTCGGCCACGCGGATGCAAATCTGACCCCCGTGGCCGAAATCGTACCCCCGCCTGGAACCTCGTCCCCGACCCGCATTGCGGGGCGGTGTGGCACGAGCGGGGGCGCAGCGCGACCCCCGCTCTTTATCCCGCACCGTTTTCTTTTCCCCGTCCGCCCCTCGTTCCGGCGGCCCGGCGTTTTTCCAACCCCCGCCGCAAACCCGGCTTACAGGCCGCGACAGAGCCGTTTGGGAGGCCGGGCGGGGCAGGGGTGCCACCTGGGCGGGAAAGCCCGCACAAACTGCCTCACAGGGGCAAACAGCGGGGAACAGGCAGGGAGGACCTCTTGGTCCTCCCGCTGTCTGTTTACATCGCCATTTCCGGCCTGTCATTTTGGACAATTTCTTCGGTATGGCTGCTCGCTTCCTGGCCAACCATATTCTGCTGCGGCGCCCGAAACCGGATCACGATGTTCTGATAGTCATAACCTACCCGGTCCAGCAATTTCTCTGTGAGGTTCCCTAGCAGAGCCTCCGTATCGAATTTGCTTTCCCAGTACAGCCCTGCATCGATCTTAAGCGGTGCGGCCATACCGTTCGGGCTGTCTGCCAGCAGGGTACGGAAGTTTCCGCTGATCCGCCCCCGCAGGTCCAGCATCCGTTTGTGGAGCTGCGCATCGGCATTGCAGTCCTGCAGAATGGCAAGCACGACCTTCTTCCAAGTGCCTGCTTCGATCTCCACGCCGTGCAGGATGACGGAAGCCGGCTTTTCGCCTTTGAACATGGACGGCGGTGAGGCGAGGGGTAGAAGCCGTCCACCCTTCTCCTGGAATGCCTCCACTCTGTCACCCAGGATAAGACGGCAGATCATCAAGGTGTTCATCCACCAGCCGGTGGAACTGTTCCCGGCAGACGTTGATCTCTGTCAGTACATGTTTATCCATTGTCCGATCACATCTCCATTTCTGGCACATATCTGCCCAACGACATCCTGCATTCTGTTGCAGTGCCTGGAATCGGATCAGCCAGACCGGGGACATGCTCTGTTTGGAGCGCGGTCCGCACCTCATCCAATTCTGATTGGAGGTCTTTAGCGGTCAGGAATTCTGCGCCGGGATTGCGGATTCCCAGGAGCATGTCTGCCATACCACCCAGCTCTGTGAGTATCCTTGCAGCATTCAGCAGGGTTTGGCGCTGCTCCAGGGGACATTCCACTGCGCTCTGGAAAAGCATCCAGACCACATCCATCTGAGCGGCGGCATCCGGTACTGGGAATAGAAGATCGGGATCAATGAGATGCGGTGTGTCTTGCCCAGTGGCGGCAAATTCTCTGGCGCTCTCCACTTCTCGGTCGATCCAGCACAGGAGAGGAGCAGCCTCCTCATCCAGCCCAGCGGCTGACGCCGCAATTGCCATTCCTTCCCTCAGCTGAACGGCTGATTCCAGTGCATCCGCATCCGTGCAGATGAGTGCTACCGTCTCGTGAGCAATCAGGGTGCAGCGGTCAATGGGAGCGAGGGCGATCCTTGTTTCAGGTTTCATTTGCATAGTCTCCTTCTGTTTTATTTTGGCGCCAACAACACAATGGCACATTTTTCCTTGGGAAGCTATTCAGCAACACCAACGAAATTTGGGCCGCTGGCTTTGGCAACAACTACATAACCGGTCCGGCAGGCGGCGCTATATCCTCCGGCAGGCGCTGGGCACTGTAGTCCGTCAGCGACTGCCCAGTCTGCTGCTGGCAGTAGTCCTCCATCTTCCGGAGGAGAGCTGCCTTCTCAACACCGTTAAGCGGGTAGGTTCGGGACTCCTCTTCCCCGCCGGCACGAATCAGAACGAGTTCCAGCTCACTGCAGACCTGACCGCCGGCCATATCGTAGTTGGCGTATACATTCAGCTGGTCATCGCTCCCGGCGGTACGTATGCCAAACGCTTTATTCACGTCAGAGCCGGTCCTCAGATAAAAGTTCAGCCGCCCATGGTCCTCCGTGATCTCCTCTGCAAAGAGAAAATGTTCTGCGGAGAGGTGGCCTGCCGAGGCGATCTCCCTACCCGTCAGCTTCTCCGTGAACCGAGCATTCCGCACGTTCCAGTTATAACTGCCGCAGCGATCCGCATGCCAGACTGCTGTGGACGCATCCTTCATCCTGTAGGA
>CATIYU010000100.1 GCA_949739085.1 uncultured Eubacteriales bacterium
CACGGCGGGAGCGGCCTTGGCGTCGCAGTTGCAGGCGTCCTCCAGGGTGAGGCAGGCACGCAGGTAGAGCTGCTCCAGCAGCGGGATCACCGGTCCGGCGTCAAACTGGCGCAGATCGCCGTAGCGGACCACCAGGCTCAGCCGCTGGGCGGTGTCCGCCACCTCCTGGAGGGCGGCGGCGTCTACGGAGAGGCCCTGCAAGACGGCCAAGGCGTGCTGGGCGGCGGCAGGCATCCCGCAGAGGAAGGCGTCCTGAAAAATACCGGCGGCGTCCCGGATGGGCCCGCTCTTCTCCGAGCGCTCCTTCAGGGCGAAGGCGGCGGCGCCCTCAATGGTGTCCCCCAGCAGGGCGGACTCCACCACCTCAATCTCCACCTCCGGGGTCCAGCGGGCCTCCCAGTACTCGCCCCAGTTGGCTCCGTCCTGGCGGGAGGGCAATAGCTTTGCGAAGTGGATGTCCAGCACCCGCAGGCGGTGGAGGAAGAAGGACCGCCGCAGGTCCAGGAGGGCGGCGTCCCGGCTCTTCACATTCAGCCGCTCCCGCAGGTCCAGGTCCAGCCGCTGGAGCTCCACTGTGCGGAATTTCTCCAGCCGCAGGTTTTTCAGTTGCCGGTAGAAGTCCTCCTGCACAGAGGTCCGGCTGACGCCCTCGGGCAGCGCACCCACCCGCTTGCCAATCCCGGCATCCGCCGCTGCCACCGCCAACTCGGAGAAATTGCCGTGGCCTATGGTGGCAATGGCGGCGTCCTGTAGGTCGGCCAGCACGGGGCAGCGGCTTCCCCGCATGGCGGCCAGGGTCTGGGCCAGCCGGAGGGCTTCGATGACCCCGGCGGAGCTGACCAGATTTCCCGCCTTCCGGTGGGCCCGGGCCAGATGGGCGAGATAGAGGTAAGCCGCATCCTGGACCCCTCTGCCGTTAAGCGCGTCCCAGAGGAGGTGGAAATAGGCCGGGGCCCGGTTGCCCGCGCCGTAGCCGGACCGGGAGGAGAGGCGGTAGTAGGAGTAGGGCATCAGGGTGGCGGAGGACTTCACGGTGGGCAGCTTGGCCAGTTCGTCGCCGGTCATAGGGGCGTTTTCCTCCAGGCCGGAGACATGGAAAGCTCCGCAGACGCAGAAGATTTTCTCCGGCGGCACGCCGTCCTCAATGGCGGCCTGAATTTCCCGCTTCATGTAGGCCTCCCGGACCAGGTTCTCCGCCGCGGCGCGGGGGCTGTCCTCCACGCTGGCGCGGAGCTCCCGGCCAAAGGCGCGGCAGGCGTCCTGGAAGTGGTCCTCCAGCTGCTCAAAGCGACGCTCCCAGAAAGCGTCGTGGTCCTCCCCGGCCAGCTCCTCCAGGCGGCGGTAGACGGCCTCGGTAGTGTTGGGGGATTCCTCCTCTCCTTCCGGGACCGTCCGCTCCATAGCCAGGAACACCCCGGAGGGCAGGTCCATGAACCGGCAGGGAGCCTTGTGCTCATGGGCCCAGAGGATGGCCTGAATTTCCGGGGAGTACTCGGCGAAGGGGTAGAGGATAGTCCGCACCGGAGGCTCGCTGGTGTAGGCCAGAATGGCGGCGGGGAATACGGTGTCCGGGTGGCAGAGCCAGTGCATCTGTTCGTTGAGGTCGCTGGGGCCCTCCACCAGGACCAGCTGGGGCTGGGCCTCGTCCAGAGCCCGGCGCAGGTGGAAGGCGGAGGCCGGGGACAGGTGCCGCACGCCAAAGAGGACTGGCCCGCCCATCATTGGTTCAGCTCCCGGCAGGCCCTGTAGAGGGGGAGCCATTCGCTGCCCCGCTTTTTCATCACGTTTTCCAGGTACTCCTTCCAGGCGGTCTTGTCCTTGTCCTCGTCCTTGACCACCGCGCCCTGGAGGGCGGCGGCCAGGTCCCCGCCGGAGATGCAGCCGCTGCCGAAGCTTCCGGCCAGGGCCATGGAGTTGGCCAGCAGGGAGATGGCCTCTGCAGTGGAGAGGACGCCGGAAGTGGGCTTGAGCTTCTGTTTACCGTCCAGGGTGGCGCCCCGGCGCAGCTCCCGGAAGATGGTGACTACCTTTTCCACGGTGTCCGCGTCCGGCTGCTGGGCATTGAGGTCCAGACCGGCGGAGAGCTGCTCCACCCGTGTGCGGACGATCTCCAGCTCCGTCTCCATGTCCGAGGGCGTGGGCAGCACCACAATATTGAAGCGGCGCTTGAGGGCGGCGGACATGTCGTTGACGCCCTTGTCCCGGGTGTTGGCGGTGGCGATGACGGAGAAGCCCTTCTGGGCGGGGACCTCCAGTCCCAGCTCCGGCACGCTCAGCCGCTTCTCGGAGAGGAGGGAGATGAGGGCGTCCTGGACCTCGCTGGCGCACCGGGAGATTTCCTCCACCCGGGCGATGGAGCCGGTCTCCATGGCCCGGTACACGGGGCTTTTCACCATGGCCTCGGAACAGGGGCCCTTGGCGATCAGCATGGCGTAGTTCCAGGAGTAGCGGATCTGCTCCTCGGTAGTCCCGGCGGTGCCCTGGACCACCTTGGTGGAATCGCCGTTGACGGCGGCGGCTAGGTGCTCGCTGAGCCAGGATTTCGCGGTGCCCGGCTCGCCGATGAGGAGCAGGGCACGGTCGGTAACTAGGGTGGCGATGGCAATCTCCACCAGGCGGCGGTTGCCCATATACTTGGGGGTGATGTCTACGCCCTGAACCTTCGTGTTGCCCTCAATGTAGGTCAGGACTGACCGGGGGGACATGCGCCAGCCATTGGGCACAGCATCCTTCTCCGCAGAGATGAGGGCATCCAGTTCTCTTTGATAGAGCTCCTCCGCCGGGAGGCGCTGCACGTTTTTATCAGGCATTTTTTACTTTCCTCCATGATGCCGCAGTCAGGACTGCGTATTTCTTAGCGCCCACCACTCTTCCCACTCTGGGAAGGGCTTTCCGGCCCGGAGAGCGGCGGCGGGGAAGGGGATGGCCTGCTTGGCCAGAGGGATGTCGTTCTTGCGGAAGACCACGTCCGGGTCGATCTCCTCCAGGAGCTCCGCCATCTCCAAGGGCGGCAGGGCCTTTGCCGCCTCGGAGAGCAGCTGCCAGGAATAGTAGACGTAGTGCCTCCCGGGGCGCTGGGCCATGGCCTTCCCTAAAAGGCCCTTGGGGCTCCCGCCCAGCTGGAGCAGGTAGCGGCAGTAGGTGTAGACGCCGCCGGAATCGCTCCCCCGGCCCTTTTCCGGCGGGATTTCCAGAAGTCTTTTGCGAAGGTAGGGAATGACCTGGGCACGGTGGTCCGGGTTCTCCGGGTCAATCAGGCCCATGAGTACCACGTCAAACCGGTCAATGGTCTCGCCGCCGTTGAAGCCGCCAAAGGGGGCGTATTGGCCCGGCGTGGTCCGGTACACAGCGTTGGTGAGGCGGGCGATCCAGCGGGGGTCCAGGGGCTCCAGGGTGGGGACGCCAAGGCAGCCGTCCCCTACGTAGTGGGAGGCGCTGGTTTCCTTGATCCAATAGCATTTCAAGTCCGCCCGCCAGACCACCCATGTGAGGGCGCGGAGAAGCACCGAGTTGAGTGTCTGCTGGTCCGGCGCTTTCTCCACGAGTATGTAGGGGGAAAACTCCTCGTACACCGCCGCCGCCGGGCGGCTCATGAGGGAGGCCAGAAACGCGTGAACCAAATAGCGGGTTACGTGGGGATTGTCCCGCCAGAGGGTGCGGCAGAAATCGCACACCGGGCCGGGGCCGCTCACGCAGAGGACATACAGAAGATCGTCCGTGAGCCGCACCCCCGCAAAGATGGGCTTGTCGTTCTCGGTTTTCAGCTGGTCGATTTCCTCAGCCTTCCCGCAGGCCCACCGCCAGAAGTCCAGCATGGCCGGGGAGGACTTTTTCCCAATAGCATAGCACCAGCTGGTGTAGTCCTCGCTGTCCTTCGCCGGGACACCGCCGCCGGAGAGCATTTTTTCCAGCCGCTGCCGCAGTCCGGCGGCCACCAGAGCGGCGGCCCAGTCCACGTCCACGTCCCGCAGGAACTTGACGGAGGCGCTGTTTTTCTTCAGTTCACCGGCCCAGAACTGCTGGACCTCCGGTCCATCCAGCTGCGCCAGGGCCTGGAGGGCGGCGTCCCGGCTGCCGCCCCGCTCGATTTTGGCCAGCTCCAGCAGCATTCCAGTGTTCGCCTGGTCCACTCCCAGGGCGCTGATGACCGCCGCCCGCACGTCCTTTTTCGCCTCCGGAAGGATTTCCCGCAGCCACGGCGTGGCCTCGGGACCTCCAACGGCCGCGATCACCTCCGCCCGGCGGACCATATCCCGCTTACCGGCGGGGTCGAAGTCATCCTTCAGCAGGGGCAGGACCATGGGGCCCAGTTTTTTGAGGATATTGGCGTTCAAATCCGCGATTTCGCCGTAGCCGTCCCCCAGGCCCGCCACTACGGCGGGCAGCACCCGGAAGTCGGTGAAGAAGGCGGGGTGTGTCTCCCAGGCGGACTGGATCGTCTCCATCCGCCCGCCGCCAGTGGAGGTGAGAGCGGCGAGGAGGGGCTGCATCTGCCCGTAGGAGATCTGCTGGCAGGTACCGCCGCCCACGGGAAGGTCCTCCATCTCTCCCTCCATGCCGAAGGACCCCTGGGTATAGGCGACGGCATCCACCAGGGCCAGCACGTCCAGCAGCAGGCCGGAGCGCTCCTCCGCCGGGGCAGCCAGGAGCTTTGCGAGGCCAGCGGAGATTTTCCCGAACACGGGGCTGGCGGCGGCTAGGGGTTTGAGATTCTCCGCTGCCCGCTGGAGGCGGAAATCCTCTCCCAGGAGGCCCGTTCCGGCCACAGCGGCGTACTCCAGCCGCTCTTTCACATCAAAAAGGGGTTGTAAACTGCTCATAAGCCGCCTCCTTTAATATTGCAGGCGGACAATGCCCGTCCGCGTCACCAGGCTGTAGGGGTGCAGGCAGATGGACCGGGAGGCCCCGTCGTAGAAGAGGAGGCCGAAGAGGGCGCTGCCCGCCGGGATTTTTTCCGGCAGCCTGGCGAGCTTTGCGGCGGAGGCGTGGTCCGCCCCATCCTCCTGCCGGTCCCGGAGGACCAGCCGTCCGCCCTGGGGGTCCTCCAGCACGAAGGCGTCCCCCACGGTCCCCACCCGCCCGATGGGGAGCAGGGCGGGGAGAAATTTGGGCAGGAGGGTGTTTTTGAACTGACCCTTGGCCAGCTTCACCGCCGCTGGCACATCCGGTTGGGCCAGGCCGGGCAGGGCGGCCTGCTCCTCCGGCGTTAGGGGGCGGGACGCGGCGCCCTCCCAGCGGACGCGGCGGACGCCCTCGCCGGGATAGAGGTAGAGGATGGGGATCTCCAAAAGCTCGAAACGGCTGTCCTCCGCCTTGACGTATTTGAGGGCCTTGGCGGGGCGGAGGTTCAGGGTCTGGCTGATCTGCCCAGTGGCCGTATCTATCCACCAGCCCCGCTCGGAGAACTCCTTTTTCGCTTCGTCGTAGCTGACGTCGAAGGAGAGCTGCACCAGCTTTATGTTCTCCTGGTAGGCCCCGGCGGCGTGGAGGTCCTCCAATTTCCACACGCCGCCCAGAGCCTCGAAGAGGAGGGAATCCCCGTTGGAGAACTGCCCGGCATCCAGCTGCTCCTGGAGGAAGGTCCGGGACTTCTTGATGGTGGAGTGCAGGGCGATGAGCACCCGAAGGGCCTCGCTGTAGGCGTTCTGGGCCCCGCCGGGGTCCTTCTGGATGGTCCGCACCGCCAGGGCGATGCGGGAGAAGGCGGTCTGGGGGCCGGTGAGGTAGTAGTTGCCCAGATTCTTGGCCAGCTTCTCGTAGGTCTGGGCGGAGGCTCCGGCCAGGGTCCCCACCCCGGCGGAGAGCAGGTCGCGGACCATGTTTTCCGCCATGTCCAGGCCCTCTAGCTGCTTTTTCACCCGCTTAGTCTGGGCGGCGGCGTTGGTTTTTTTCGGCTTGGCAGGCGCGGCCTCCTTTTTGGCGGCCTTGGCGGCCAGCTTCTGGCGTTTTTCCGCGATGTCCTGGGGAATCTCTGCGGTCTCAAAGTCCCGTCCGGCCAGCTGCTCGAACATCAGGCCCAGGGCGTGCTTGCAGGGGAACTGCCTGCTGGGGCAGGAGCAGCGGCACACCGGGGCGCTGGGGTCCGTCCAGTCGATGGAGACCCGGTAGGGGGTCCTGCCGCTTCCGGCGCACTCCCCCCAGTAGAGGTCCCCGCCCCCGCTGCGGCGGAGGCCGGAGAATTTCCCGCCGCTGGAGAGCTTACGCCCGTTGGCCGCCGCTGCGGCATTGGGGGCCTGGAGCAGGATGAACTGTTCCGTGAGCTCCATGAAAAAACCTTCTTTCCTGAAGTATATGTAGGGATAGTTTACCACAAACCGTCGGCGATGGCAACAGGGGGGGAGGTCTCTGGCGGCGGAAAAGCTATTGACTACCGGGGGACCAGCCAGTATAATCAGGAACATGGTATACAAAAGAGGGGAGAGCAGCAGTATGAGCAGCAACAGTTTAGCCGCCCAGGTAGTTGGCGAAGTCAAAAAAGCCATCGTGGGCAAGGACGCCGTGCTGATGAAGGTCCTGGCGGCCATTCTGGCCCGGGGCCATATTCTTCTGGAGGACATCCCTGGGGTGGGTAAGACCACGCTGGCTCTGGCCTACGCCAGGGCGCTGGGCCTTCAATTCCATAGAATGCAGTTTACGCCGGACGTGATGCCCTCGGACGTCACCGGCTTCTCTCTTTTCAATAAAGAGACAGGCCGGATGGAGTACCAGCCCGGGGCGGTGCTTTGCAACTTGTTTCTGGCGGACGAGCTGAACCGGGCCACCAGCCGAACCCAGTCGGCCCTGCTGGAGGCCATGGAGGAGGGGCAGGTGACGGTGGACGGGGTGAGCCACCCGGTGCCGGACCCCTTCACGGTCATCGCCACCCAGAATCCGGTGGGGGCCTCGGGCACCCAGCGCCTGCCGGATAGCCAGCTGGACCGGTTCCTGCTGCGCCTGAGCATGGGCTACCCCTCTCCGGCGGAGGAGCTGGAGCTGCTCCAGCGGCGGCAGTACAGCCGGGGCATGGGGGGCGCGGAGCGGGTGGTGGACCTGGAGGGCCTGCGGACGCTGCGGCGGCAGGTGGACCAGGTCCACGTGGATAATGAAATCCTCCGCTACATCGTCAGCCTTGTGAACGCCACCCGCAGGCACCCCCAGCTTATCCAGGGGGCGAGCCCCCGGGCGGCGCTGGCGGTGATGTCGGTGAGCCGGTCAGTGGCGTTCCTGCGGGGACGGGACTATGTGGTGCCGGAGGATGTGCAGAGCATCTGGCGGGACGCCGTGGCCCACCGCCTGCTGCTGGCGCCTGGCGCGGAGGGGACGGCCAGCGCTGTGGAGATCGCGGCCTCCGTTCTGCGCGGGGTGGACCCGCCCCGCATCCGGTAGCGGCCATGTGGAGGCGGCGGATTTTCTACGCCCTGGCGCTGATATTCGCGCTGCTGGGGCAGATTTTCGATGTGGGCTACCTGTTCCACTATATTTTCTACCTGACCCTGTGCCTGCCGTGGCTGGGGCTGGCGCTGAGCCTCCCGGCCATGCTGGGTCTGCGGGCTTCCCTCACGGCGGGAAGCGGCGTGGTCTCCCGGGGCGGCGGGGCCGCCTGGACCCTGGCGCTGGAGAACCGCTTCTCCCTGCCTCTGGCCCGGGTGACGGGCCGGGTGTCGCTGCGCAACGCCATGACCGGAGAGGCAAGGCGGTTCCGGGAAAAGGCCCGAGGAGTGTCCCCGGGGCGGAAAACCGTCTGGGAGATGAGCACCGCCCACTGCGGCCTGGCGGAG
Source organism: uncultured Eubacteriales bacterium (assembly GCA_949739085.1). Next base: position 7,758 of record CATIYU010000100.1, read on the forward strand.
TGCCGGGTCCGCCGCCTGTGGGTGTGCGACTGTCTGGGCCTCTTCGCCCTGCCGGTGCGGGCCCCGGCCATGGGGCGGATTCTCATTTGTCCTCTGCCGGAGCGGCCCGCCGGGCTGTCGCTGCCAGATGGACTGGGTATGCCCGTCCCGGTCCCCCGGGGCCGGACCTCCTCCGGGGAGGACTACGACCTGCGCGCCTACCAGCCCGGGGACAGCCCCCGGGTCATCCATTGGAAGATGAGCGCCAAGCGGGACGAGCTGGTGGCCCGGGAATTTCTGGAGGACCAGCGGCCCCTGCCGGTGCTGACCTTCGACCATCTGGGGCCGCCGGACCGGATGGACCGGGTCCTGGACTCCCTGGCGGGCCACAGCCTGGCCCTTCTGGACCTGGAGCGGCCCCACGAGATCCGCTGGGCCCACCCGGGGACGGGGGAGGTGCGCCGCCGCGCCGTCTCCTGCGAGCGGGAGTGGCTGGACTGCCTTACCGCCATTCTGTCGGAGCCCGCCCCGGCGCGGGGACGCTCCATTTTAGAGCGCCCGCTGGCTGTGGACCAGGACACGGTGCTCTATCCAATCCACATTACCGGAGAGGAGGCACGCCATGACCTCTAATGAGAGACGCTTTTGGGGCGGCGCACTTCTGCTGCTGGGGGATGTTCTGACCCTATCCTGTCTGCTGGCAGGCGGCCTGGGCGGCTTTTTCTCCGTCAGGCAGTTCCCAGTGGAGCCGTGGGCGATGGCGCTCTGGTGTGTGGTGCTCTCCGCCGGTGCGGCGGCGCTGCACACGTGGCGCTATGGCAGTTGGACCGCCCTTGGGCTGCTGGCTGGGGAGGCCCTGTTGGTGTGGCGCTGTTGGGACGCGCTCCAGCCCGGCGTCTGGCTGAGCGGCGTTGGCGGACCGGGCGGCGGGCTGGAATTTGCCCTGCTGGCCTTTGCGCTGGCGCTGCTGCTGGGATGGGTGGTGGTCCGTGCCCGGTGCTGGTATCTGGCGGCGCTGGCGGTGACGGCGCCCCTGCTCCCGGCCATTGTCCGGGGGGGCCTGCCGGACTGGACGGCCCTGGTGGCCTGCACCGCCGGCTGGCTCTCCATGCTCCTGACCAGTCTCTACAGCCGCCGGGACCGGGCCGCCCTGGCCAAGGGGACCCTACTCAATTTAGGCGGTGCGCTGGCGCTGCTGCTGCTCCTTACCGCCGCCCTGCCCCGGGAGGGCTATGACCGCCCTCCGTGGGCTACCAACGCCAGAGACAGCCTGGTAGACGGCATCTCCAGGCGCTTTAGAGGAGCTTTTGAGGGGGAGATGCCCACGTTCCTGGAGGGCTATCTGGACATAGGCGGCACAGGCGGGTCCTCTAGCTCCGATTCAGGGCCTTATTTTGTGGTGGAGGAGGATGGCCGGGTGGACCTGCTGGCGGCGGGCCCCCGGCGGTACGCAGAACGGCCCGTACTGCGGGTGGACGCGGGGCGCTCCCAGGCCGGGAGGACGATGTACCTCTTTGGCAATTCGGCCATGGAGTACACCGGTTCCAGTTGGGAGGCGGGCCCCGCCTATGAGGATAGGGGGACGGCTTTATCTTCCGGGGAGCCGGTCCGCTACAGCGCAACCTACGGCCCTGCCCTCGCCGCCCCAGAGATCCCAGTGGAGACGGTAACCATCCGCCACCTGGCTGCCGCCGGGAAAACGGCCTATTACCCCTACCGGCTGGTGCGGTTTAAAAACATGGATGTTGCCCTCTCCGGCAGCGGCTGGGCGGAGCGGACCGGGGGGCAGTGGACATACCAGGTGGCCTACCGTCCCGGCGGGCCGGAGGACAGCTACAGCCCCCTGGACCCGCAGTATGGGGAGGAGGCCTACCGGGATTACGTGTATGGGAACTACCTCGCTCTCCCGCTGGAGACACAGAACTTCCTGCTGGAGACGGTGTTCGGTTCTTTAGCGTACAGCATAGCCCTGATGCCGGACAACGCGCAGTATCCTCTCGCCTGCGCAGACGCCGTGGCTGCGGTGTTGGCCCAGGCGGCGGTGTATAGCCTGGACGTACCCGCCCCGCCCCCGGGGACGGACTTTGTGGAGCACTTTCTCAGCGAGGGCCGGGGCTACTGCGTCCACTTCGCCACCACCGGCGCACTGCTGCTGCGGATGCTGGGCGTTCCCGCCCGATACGCCGCCGGCTATGCGGCGCGGTTAGACGGGCAGGGGAGGGCGGACGTGCTGGACAGCAACGCCCACGCCTGGGTGGAGATCTATCTGGACGGCTACGGCTGGCACCCGGTGGAGATGACGCCGGGGGCCGCCGGGCTGCTGGGGGATGCCCTGCCCGTGGGGGGCCTGGAGGAGCCGGATTCCCCGGAGGAGTCCCACCAGCCCCCGGAAGAGGAGGAAGAGGAGGACCAGGGGGTCCCAGAGCTCCCGGAGGAGTCCTCTGAGCTCCCAGAGGAGGAGCCGGATTCCCCGGAGGGACCGGACTCTGTGCCGGAGGATAACCCTGCCCCGGCTGCGGCCCTGGATTGGGGATGGCTGCGGGCCCTGGCGGCTGTGCTGGCGGCGCTGGCGGTCCCGGCAGCTGGATACCGTCTGGGGCTTGCGGTCAGGAGCCGGAGCCGGGGACAGCCGGATACCAACCGCTCCTGCATCGCCGCCTACCGCCGTTGCCTACGGACGGCCCCCTGGGGCGGCGGGATGCCCCCGGAGCTGGAGGAGCTGGCCCGGAAGGCCCGGTTCAGCCAGCACACGCTGGAGGGAGGGGAGCGGGAACGGGCCTGGCTTCTGGTGGAGGAGGCGGTCCGGGAGCTGGCCGGACGGCTTCCCTGGTGGAAACGGGCGGTGTTCCGGTGTCTCGGGCCCCTTTTCTGAAATGTTTGACAAAGACGCTGCCCTGGTATAGAATGGAACAACTACCTGCGGTGCGCTGATTAGGAGGTACGGCATGAAGATTGTGGTATTGGACGGCTACTGCCTGAACCCTGGTGATTTGAGCTGGCAGGCGTTTTCGGCTCTGGGGGAGCTTACGGTTTATGACCGCACGCCCCTGGAGAATTGTGAGGAGATTGTCCGGCGAATCGGGGAGAGCGAAATCGTGCTCACCAACAAGACCCCCCTCACCCGGACCATATTGGACCGCTGCCCCTCGGTGCGTTATATCGGCGTTCTGGCCACGGGCTACAACGTGGTGGACACGGCGGCGGCCCGGGAGCGGGGCGTGCCGGTGTGCAATGTCCCGGCCTACGGCACGGCGGCAGTGGCTCAGTTCGCCATTGCGCTGCTGCTGGAGATCTGCGGCCATGTGGGGCGCCATGACCAGGCAGTCCACGCCGGGCGCTGGAGCGCCTGCCCGGACTATTGCTTCTGGGACTACCCCCTCATGGAGCTGGCAGGCAAGACCATGGGCATCATTGGCTTTGGCAACATTGGTCAGGCGGTGGGGCGTATTGCCGCGGCGCTGGACATGGAGGTCATCGCCTATGGCCCCCGGTCCTGGTCCGCCGGGGAGCGGCCGGCCCCCTATACGCCCCTGGAGGAGCTGTTGGGCCGCAGCGACGTGGTGAGCCTCCACTGTCCCCTGCTGCCGGAGACCCGGGGCCTCATCAACCGGGAATCCATCTCCAAAATGAAGGACGGGGCCATCCTCCTCAACAACAGCCGGGGGCCTCTGATTGTGGAGCGGGACGTAGCGGCGGCCCTCAATAGCGGCAAGCTCCGCGCCGCCGCCGTGGACGTAGCGGATGTGGAGCCTCTACCGGCGGACAGCCCCCTGCTGCAAGCGAAAAACTGCATCATCACGCCCCATATCAGCTGGGCGCCCCTGGAGGCCCGCGCCCGGCTGATGGAGATCGCGGCGGCGAACCTGCGGGCGTTCCTGGAGGGGAAGCCCCGGAACGTGGTAAATGGGTAATCCTTTTTCCGACGGATTTTGACGGAAAAGGGGCCTCAAAAGTGGTATACTGTCAGAAAACCGGCACAGGGAGAGGGGGGAGACCGGTATGCCTAAATGGCTGCGCCCGGCGGCGGAGAGCTGGCCGGGGCGGTTTTTGTTGAAGATTGCTAGCCGGTACTTTCTCCACGACGTGGGGCGGCAGGCTGCGGCCCTGGCCTACTACCTGCTCTTCATGCTCTTTCCCTTTCTTATCTTCGTCAGCAGCCTTCTGGGCCTTCTGGAGCTGGATGTCAGCGGCATCATGGCCAGTCTGGATACACTGCTGCCCCACGGGGTGTTGGAGGTGGTGGAGAGCTATCTCACCTACGTTGGAGAAACCTCCAGCGCGGCCATGCTGTGGTTCGGACTGGTGTTTTCCATCTACTTCCCCATGCGGGCGGCGGACTGCCTGATGCACGCGGTGCGGCGGGCCTACCGGCTGAGCCAGCCCAAAAACCAGCTGCTCTATATGATGAAAGTGCTGCTGTACACAGTGTTCCTGCTGGTGACCATCGCCCTGACGCTGGCCATGGCCACGGTGGGCCGGGCGGCGCTGGAGTTTGCGGGCCGCTTCGTGGTGGTGCCGGAGGCGTTTATCGACCTCTGGAGCGACTTGCGGTTCCTGCTGCTGGGCGGGGTCATGTTTGCGGCGGTGGGCC
>CATIYU010000101.1 GCA_949739085.1 uncultured Eubacteriales bacterium
CAAGGCTCTTGAAAAAAGAGTAGCGGCGCTTGAAGCCAAAAATCAAGCGCCGCAGAGCATCGAAGTGAAAATGCCGACAGAGGTGATAGCGGAATCAGTAATCGAATGTATTAATCGAAAAACCGCTGAAACGGGAAAGGCTTCCCTATTGCTGTAACCAGTTGTGGTAGGCCTCTAAAAACTTCATGTGCAGTTCAAGTGTATATAAGCTGTTGTGAGCGTCTACCTCAAGTTCTGGGTCTATTCCTTTAAGTTTTTCCGCAATGCTTTTTCTGATTTCGCTATCCCACTCAGAGACGGTTTCTCTGCTAATAGTCGCTCTAAACTTTTGAAAATCTTTCATGTTAGCCCTTCTTTCTGTATGTATTTGAGCAAGTGCAAGTTGCTCTAATCATTACGATTATACGGGAAACCGATACGAATGTAAAGGGTGAATTTTGAGGGAGCGATCATCTGGGCCAGCATGGCGCGGCAGCAGGCGGAGCAGGGTAGCGCATAGGGAGGTGATAACGTGAAAAAGAGCATCGTATTCCATATCATTGCGACCGAGTATTCCTCTTTGGAAGAGGTCTTAAACGCAATCAAATCCATTCAAAGAGAACACCCCAACGCCAAGATTGACGTTGAGGTGAGGGTATAGCTACTCTTTAGTTGAAATGTGAGGTGAAAGATTGACGGTTGAGCTTGCTATACGGGAATATCTGATTCCCACGGAATATCTCAGGCGTTCGTTGCTCGCAAGTGCGGGTGGTCCAGGCAGAGGGCGAATTCCATTCTGACCGGAAAGCAAAAGCTTCACTTTGATGACGCTGTAGCAATCTGTGATGCCATCGGACTCCCCTACGACTACTTCTACAACGCCGTCCAGTCCAGCGCATGAGAAATCCACTTCTTTCGGAGCGGGCCAGCATTACCGCAGCGGAGCGGGATTTGGCGTAGGGAGGGGGTGAGGAGATGAATTTCCCGAAGCTGGTTATAGCGTCCGATGGGATACGCACTGGCGTTCTGTTGGATGGCGTATTCATTGGACAAGGAATTGAGCGGCTTGAATTTTCAACGCAGAACAAAGACGGAGAACCGAAAAGCACTATCCATGTCATGGATTTAAGTGTTGGCACCGCAAAACTTGATCCTGACAGCAGCAGGTTTTCTGAGTTCCTTGAGAAGCTGTCCGGTAAAGATTGACCGCACCTGCGGCAACAGGTGCAGTCAGGGAGATTATGGGATAAGGTTAGTTCCGAACTCCAGCCATTTCAGGATGGAATCTTTTGTAAAGTTTTCCACGAAAATGATAGCATCGTCTGTCAAATCAAAATCTCCTGTAATGTAGCATTTGATAAGACCAGCATTTGAAAGCTCTTGCTTCGCATCTTCAAATCCATCAAATTTAGGGCAGCCAAACATCGGATCGTCGAACCGAACTGCGACAGACCTCGAACTACCGCTTTTTCGTCTGTCAAGGTATACGTCATAGATTGCTTTTAAAACGCGCCTTGATTCTTTTGTGAGTTTAACATCCAATTTTATTCACCTCCTTCCCGCTCACATTCTACCACATGACCGGAGGAGGTACAGGGGTGGAGCAGGTCAACGCATGAAAAAGCCGCCGGTCGTGCGGCGGGAAGGAGATACCAATATGAACTACATCAACAACGCATCAGCCGGTCTTTGCTGCGGCTTGGGCGCATCGGACCGGATCGAAATTGAGGAGATAACCGCTCTGGTGGATTGTGAAACTGGAGAACCGCTGGGTGCGTTTTGCTCTATGTTCGTTCCCGGGCGGATGTACCGCTGTGAGAAACGGTGGATACTCAAGCAGTCCTACAACATTCTCAAGACGTTTGACACCAGGGAAGATGCTCAAAGCGCCTATGACGATTTGCTCCGCAAGCTGGCGGAGGCAAACACTGTCATCGAAATTTAGAGAGGGCAACGAGGAGGTGAGGAACAGTGAGCCAGGATGAAACCATGATCATCGAAAGCATGACTGTGGAGGAAGCCACCAAAAGGCTCCGCGCCCTGGGGGTGAAGATTACCACCCCCACGCTGCGGGAAGGAATCGCCCAAGGGCAGTTTCCATTCGGCAACTATATCAAGACGGAGAAGTCCTGCGTCTGCTACGTCTGGACCCGTCTGTTCAATGAGTGGGTGTCGGCCAGAACGTAAAGAAGGACCCGTCAGGTGGTGGGCACCTGGCGGGGAGGGACAAGCTTGCCGCACAAAAGCGCCCCGCCCACCACAGCCGCACTATTAACAACAAAGAAAGGAGAGCATCCCCATGACCAAAGAAACACAGCGGTCCATCCTGCAGATGGCGCGCGGCGCGATCCAGGAGCGGGCGGACTATGAGATGTCCAGGATCCTGGCAAATATCCTGGACGCCAACACCGCCGCCGCCGCAAAGCGGAAGCTGACCATCACCCTGGAGCTCAAGCCAGATGATGAGCGGCAGACCATCACCGTCAGTTGTACAGCGAAGTCTACCCTTGCCCCCACCAACCCTGTTGTCACATCTCTGTATGTGGCGGACGAGGAAAACGTGGTGGAGATGGTGCCGCAGATCCCCGGACAGTTCGGTTTTGACGGTATGGAACAGGAAGCGCCGCCGTCACTGAAGATCATCAAATTTGCGTAAAGGAGAAGCCACCATGCTGAAAGAATTTATCGCACACATCCAGGAGACCACCCGCCCCCAGATCATTGAAATTGCGGAGAGCACCTTTTCCATTTCCGCCAATGGAGATGCAAAGGAGATCCGGCCTGCTATCGACCATCCCGACACCCTGTCCCTTCACAGCCTGGACGCCTTAGTCAAGATGGTTCAGACCGAGGCGGTGATCCTGGCCGCTCCGATCTACATCAACATCCCCGACCATCTGACCGTCCGCTGCTTCGGACAGCCCAACCCTGACGCCAGGTATTTCCGCCAGTTCTACTATGAGTCCAAGGCCGTCGATGTCCCCGGATGGGATGAGAAGGTCACGATGTCCTTCGACGAGATGCAGATCGCGCTCCGGACCAGGTTCCAGCAGACGCAGGATATGCCCTATGTCCAGAAGCTGCTCAGCGAGATCAGCACCGGGGCAAAAGTGACGTTCAACGACAGCGGTGTGGCGACCACCATCGTAACCAAGAAGGGGATCGACCTACAGGCAAATGAAACAATCAAGCCTATCGTCACCCTGCGGCCTTATCGGACATTCCAGGAGGTAGACCAGCCGGAAAGCGTGTTCTTGATCCGGATCAACGACCGCGGAATCACCTTTGTTGAGGCAGATGGCGGGATGTGGAAGCTGAAGGCCAGGGAGACGGTCAAGGCGTTCTTGGAAGCGGCTCTGGCCGAGGAGGTTGCTGTCGGCCAGGTCATTGTAGCGCTGTAAACAGAAAGTGCCCCTGCAAGCACAGGATCTGGATGCACCCTACCGTTCTCCGGAGGTTTCTCCCGCTGGTTTGGACCGTCTGCTCGCCATCACCCGGAGGGTAATGATGGATATGAACAGTGCGCCGGAGGAGATTGGCTTGATGGTTCGGGATGTGTTTCGTTTGTATAACTTTCCGCTACCCTCTTCGCTGATCCGGCAGGTGGATGGTCAAGTAAGCTTTTTTGCTCCGCCTATGCTTCAGCAATGAAAAAGCCCCGCTCCTGGTGACGCAGGAGCGGGGGAGCGCATCAAGCAGAACCGATAAGATCAGGCTTGATGGAACGTATGTATTATAACATTTTGCATCCTTTCTGTCAAGCCGGAAAGGAGAGAACATGAAAGTTTATTGGAAGAAGTGCCACGACGTTACGGAGTTCCACTTTCACCGGGACCCTATGATCCTGGAGAAATTCTATGCGTTGTGCTGGACTGTCGGTGCCGTGGTTTTTGCGGTATCATTTTTTGGATTGTTTAAATAAGGAGGGGGACATATGAAGCTTTCGATTGAAACCGCCTATGAGCTGATGAAGAAGAACGGCGGCAATCTCTACCTGCGTGGCACAGGGGTCACGTCTCTGCCGGAGAATCTGACGGTTGGCGGCAGTCTCGACCTGCGCGGCACGGGGGTCACGTCTCTGCCGGAGAATCTGACGGTTGGCGGCAGTCTCGACCTGCGCGGCACGAGGGTCACGTCTCTGCCGGAGAATCTGACGGTTGGCGACTGGCTCGACCTGAGCGGCACGGGGATCACGTCTCTGCCGGAGAATCTGACGGTTGGCGGCTGGCTCGACCTGCGCGGCACGGGGATCACGTCAACAAAAAATGTTAAAAGGCTTCACAATGGAGACTATGCAGACAGTCGGTATCTCTATGCGGACAATATTCTGACCCATGTAAAAAACAAGATTGTTGCAGGCGGATATACTTATTTTGAAGGGAAAATTCCGGGCAAAAACGTTATTTTTGACGGAATAAACTACGCGCACTGCAAGACAAGAAAACAAGGCCTTGTTGATCTTCGCTTTAAGGCGGCGGCGGATCGCGGGGCGGATCAGTATAGGGATTTGCCCTTAGACAAAGAGCTGGCGCGGGACGAAATGGTCACGATGTACAGGATTATCACAGGCGCGTGCCAGCAGGGAACCCAGTCCTTTTTGGACAGCCTGGGGGACAAGCTGAAAGATCGCTACACCATTCAGGAAGTGATTGAGCTGACCAGGGGCCAGTACGGCGGAAAGCGGTTTGCTGAATTTTTTCAGAGCAGAGAATAGGAGGGAAAATGGAACAGAGGATAACAACGAGGCGCAGGTTTGACCGCCTGCGGTCCAGCGCCTCCCAGTGGCAGAAAGCGGCTATTGGACTGTTTGCGGTGTCTCTGGCGGTGAATATGACCAATGTGGCCTGCATCAGAAAGCTTGTCATCAAGGTAAGTGATATGGCAGAGCAGGTCCGGCGGGCGGAGCACATCCGCGACCTGGCGGTTGAGGAGCTAGGGGCGGCGTCCCTGGCCTCCGCCCGGGAGAAGCAGGCCAGAGCGGAGCAGGCGGCGGCTTACGAGGCCGTCGGGGCCTGGGAGTACGTGGGCCAGTGCACCGTCACCGCCTACTGCCCCTGCGAGTTGTGCTGCGGCCAGTGGGCGGACGGGCTCACCGCCACGGGCCTCCCGGCCAGCCCCGGAATCATCGCGGTGGATCCCGAAATCATCCCCCTGGGCTCCACGGTCATCGTGGACGGCCAGCGCTATCTGGCGGCGGACACCGGCGTAACAGGACAGGCCGTAGACCTCTGCATGGAGAGCCACGCAGCGGCGCTGGCCTTCGGCAGGTCCCGGCAGAGCGTCTGGATCGAGGTCCCCGGCCATGACTGA